>NZ_LYXG01000044.1:0-131554 GCF_001663515.1 Halomonas sp. G11 | reverse complement strand
GACCGATAATGGCCGCCGCGAGGAAGACGATAGGCATGGCGATCTTGGCGGGTATTTTAAAGCCAATGAGCAATATTCCCGCCAATAACAGCGGTGTGAATGCCAGAAGTGCAAGAAATGATTCATTCATGGGAAGAACTCTACTCCTTGTTGTTGACCGTTTACTCCACAATGATGACTCGCCGTATTTAAGGCATCAGACGTCAGGACGAAAGATACGGCGCCACCGATATAATGACTACTGGTGGAAAATTGGTAAGACCAATAATGGTCAGTCCAAAGATTCGCTGATAACCTGAGGAATATTGTTTAATTATTTGTTTTTATTCACTTTTATTGAGCCATGTTGATCAGCTATACAGCGCTTCTCATTAGACTAATAGACAGTACGGTTAGCCTATCAAGGGCAAGTGCCATACCGCTGATCGTGGACGCTTGCGCCGTGGAAGACTTGCGGCCATGGTTAGTGGGTTAAGGTGTCCTACCATTATGACCAACAGCAACAAGGAGACGATGAAGGTGGCAATAAAACTTTATGATCTGTGCGGTCGCGACGAGCGGCTACGTTTTTCCCCCTTCTGTTGGCGAGTGCGCATGGCGCTGGCCCACAAAGGCCTTGAATTTACCACTCAGCCCTGGCGGTTTCTCGAAAAGGAAGCTATCGCCTTTGCCAATCACGACAAGGTGCCGGTGCTGGTGGATGGTGAACAGGTAGTGACCGATAGCTTTGATATCATGCGTTACCTTGACGATGCCTACCCCCAGGCGCCGCTTTTTGGCGAAGGGGCCAGCTATCAGCGGGCGCGGTTCTTCAAGCATTATGTTGAACGTAGCGTGACGCCAGCATTGTTCAGGATAGTCGCGCTCGACTTGCTGGCGGCGATCCATCCCGATGACCGCGACTATTTCCGTGAAACCCGCGAGGCGCGTTTTGGCTGCACGTTGGAAGCGCTTCACCAGCCAGAGCAGGGGCGTGCGCTGCTCAAGCAGGCGCTAGCCCCGGTTTACGCTCAATTGAAAGACGCCGACTTTATCGATGGCGATTCGCCAGCGGGCGCTGATTACCTGTTATTTGGCAGCATGATGTGGGCGTATACCGTGTCCCAAGCGCCGCTGGTTGAGGACGAAGACGAGGTGGATCAATGGTTTAAGCGTATGCTCGCAGTACACGATGGCATTGCGGGAGAGGCCACCACGGTACGGGACATCGCCTAGTCGAAAATTTATGTTGCACTGCACAAAATCGACTGCTAACGTGTGGTGTAGCAGAGGCGCTGACCTTACTGATGTTTCCTTTTCAAGGCGCGCCTATGTCGTTTCTCACTTAAAGGAGATAGCGCGATGAATAAAGCCGCCGAAAAAGCCAGCCAGCAAGTCGAGTCCATCTTTGTATCGCCGATGCGTTCTTACACGCTGACAGCGCTGGACTATTATGATCAGATCGTTAGTGCACAGCTTGACGCTGTTCGTGCCTACTCGGATCTGAGTATTGCCCAGGCTCGCACCTGGCTGGACGTGAAAGATGCCGACAGCTTCAAGAAGGCAATAGAAAGCCAGCAGAAAGCCACCAGCGATCTGATGGAGCGCATGAAGGGTGATAGTGAAAAAGTCACTTCCATCAGCCAAAGCTTCATGAAAGACAGCCAGAAAATGGCCGAAGATACTACCAAGAAAGCGGTAGAGACGGCCAAGCAGTAAGCCTGGTCACTATCGTTTAACCGCTTGGTTTAATGACTGCGCTCTTTTTAGAGCGCAGTTTTTTTGCTGGGTGCTGTATACAACCGGTGATAGGCCGCCATGCCTATTGCTGTTGTTCCATGGCCCGCGCACGCAGGCGCAGCCGAGCGATGCGGATAATTTGCTCGATGGCGGTTTTGCGCTCCGTTGCCACGTCGTTCTCGAGGCGCTTTGCGAATGCCTCCAAAATGGCGTGTCGGTCCAGCCCTTTCACGGCGATCACAAAAGGAAAACCGAATCTTTCCTTGTAGTCGGCGTTAAGCTGCTCGAAGCGGGCAAACTCTGCAGGCGTGCATTGATCAAGCCCCGCTCCTGCCTGTTCACTAGTGGAATCCTGGGTCAATTTACCTGCCATGGCGGCTTTGCCCGCGAGGTCGGGGTGTGCCTGTATAACGCGGATCTGCTGGTCGCTACCTGCCTGCTGGAGCTGAAGGCCCATCGCGTCGGCCAGGGCATCCGGGTGGTCGTGTGCCGAGGTCAGGCCGGTTTCCCAGGCGGCCTGTGCGACCCAGGGGGAATGCTCGTAGATATCGCCGTAGTGTTTGATGAAGGCGTCACGGGATAGCCCGCTCGGGCGGGGCTGAAGGCATAATTCGGCGGCAGGTGACGACATGGGGCGCTCCGGGCTAGGCTGAGAGTGTGATGGCTCAATGTATACAATAAAACAAGCTGGCGGTACTCTAAAACCATCGACACGCGACGCTTAAACCACGATACAAAAGCAATAAGGAGCCACCATGGGATATCTGACCACGCACGTGCTGGATACCGCACTCGGCTGCCCTGGTCAGGGTATTGCCATCGACATACTGCGGCTAATCGGCAGCGAGCGGCATCATCTGCGCACCGTGATCACCAATCAGGACGGCCGTTGTGATGCACCGCTTCTTGAAGGCGATGCCTTTACACCCGGCGAGTACGAGCTGTGCTTCCACGCTGGCGACTACCTCCGCGCCAAGGGCGTCGACGCCGCTGAACCGCGCTTTCTGGATGTCATTCCCATCCGCTTCGGCGTGGCGGATGCCGAGCAGCACTACCACGTACCGCTATTGCTCTCGCCCTATGGCTACTCCACCTACCGTGGCAGCTGATGGCGGAGGCCTTTGATGCAAGCATATTTGATAGACGCGGTGAATGTCCTGCTGCGCTGGTTGCACGTGATTGCGGCCATCGCCTGGATCGGTGAATCCATCTATTTCGTGATGCTGGATAACAGCCTGCGCACGCCAAAGGCAGCAGCGGACCGCGAGAAGGGGATTTTTGGCGAGATGTGGGCCGTCCATGGCGGCGGCTTCTACCATAACCAGAAGTACACCACGGCCCCCGACAAACTTCCCAACGACCTGCACTGGTCGTTCTGGAAAGCCTACACCACCTGGCTATCCGGGTTTGCCCTGTTCGTCATCCTCTACATGGCCAACCCTGGCTTCTACCTGATAAACCCGGATAGCCCCTGGCAGTGGGCGGCCACCATGTCAGGCTGGCAGGCCAATCTGCTGGCGCTGCTGTTCCTGCTCGGCGGCTGGGTGGTTTATAACGAGCTGTGCAAACGCATCAGCCCCACCATGCAGCGCGACGGCCTGTTGAGCATCGCCGTGGCGGTGATGATGGTGGTGGTTGCCTATTTAAGCACCCAACTGTTTGGCGGGCGGGCCGCCTTCCTGCTCACCGGGGCGGTGATGGCCACCGCCATGTCGGCGAACGTGTTCTTCTGGATCATCCCCGGCCAGCGGCGCATGGTGAAGGCCATGAAAGCAGGCGATGCGCCCAACCCTGTGGATGGCAAGCGTGGCAAGCAGCGCTCGGTGCACAACACCTATTTCACCTTGCCCGTGGTACTGCTGATGGTCAGCAACCACTATTCGTTTCTTTATTCCCACGAGCTGGCCTGGGTGGCGATGTCGCTGCTTATCTTGGCAGGCGCCGTTATCCGCCAGTTTTTTGTACTGCTGCATGCTGGCAAGCGGCAGTGGGGCTATCCGGCGGCTGGCGTGGTGCTGATCATCCTGGCGTTTGGGGTGGCCGCACCGGATTTGCGAACCGCTGAGCAGCCAGGTCGTGACACCCAGGCCAGCGATGCCGACAACAATCAGATAGCGGGGCTGATCGAAGAGCACTGCGTACAGTGCCACGCCAGCAACCCCGAGCATGCCGGTTTCTCGGCGCCACCGGCCGATTATGCATTCGATGACTGGGACGACATTCTGACCCACAAGGCGGCTATCCAGCAGGTGGTTGAAAGCCGCTACATGCCGCTAGGCAACATGACCAAGATGAGCGATGAAGAACGCGATACCATAGCCGCCTGGGATGAATGATCAATGAGGAGAGTCGATGAGTAATGCGCAGGCGGTCAAGCGATCGGCATCAAAAGCAGAAGGCGATGAACGTCACGAGGCGATTTATCGTGCGGTGAGCGACGCGATTGTGGAGCAGCGGCTCAAGCCTGGCGCGCGGCTACGCGAAGATGCCCTGGCCGATGTGTTTGGCATCAGCCGCACCGGGATTCGCAAGATCTTGCAGCGCCTGGCGCTGGAGCAGCTGGTCACCCTGACGCCGCGCCGCGGGGCCAGCGTCACCCGGCCCACCGCCGACGAAGCCAAGGACGTTTTCGATGCGCGCCAGTTGATCGAGTGCGGGTTAATGCCCGACGTGGCAAGGCGCATGGGCGAAAAAGAAGCAGCGGAACTGCGCGACATGGCCAAGCGCGAGCGCCAGGCGTTGCGCAACGGCGAGCAAAGTTTGGCGATACGCCTTTCGGCGGATTTTCACGTTCGCATAGCGCAGCTTTCGGGTAATGCGACCCTTGCGGCCTTCGTGGAAAGCCTGTGTTCCCGGTCATCGCTGATCCTGGCCGTCTATGGCCATCCCGGCCACTTAGGTTGTGAATCCCACGACCACGACGACCTGGTCGGCTATTTGGAAGCCGGCAACGGCGAGCGCGCAAGCGCGTTTATGAGTCGTCACCTGAAAGCCATTGAAGCCTCACTTTCGATGGTCGAGGAGGAAGAAAGCGCTCCCGATTTGCATCAAATATTTGGAGGGTGAAAAGCCCCATCGCAGAATTAAATGATACGGAGATGACACATAAATATCAGGGGCTGGACGAGGGGTATTACGCCTGGGTTAAGCGCTTGAATGCGCATCGCTGTGCGCATAGACTGATGGTTGTGCATCAACCAGCTATTTGGAGGCTCTGATGGCCGAACTCTACAATGCAGCAGCGCCCAAAAAATCGGCAAACCTCTCCATCAACAGCGATCTTCTCCGCAAAACCAGGGACCTGAACATCAACCTGTCAGCAACCTTGGAGAGAGCCCTGAAAGAAGAGCTGTCCAAACGCGAAGCAGCCCAGTGGGTCGAAGAAAATCGCACGGCAATAAAATCTTACAACGATTTTGTCGAGCAACATGGATGCTTCGGCGACGACTTCAGAGCGTTTTGATGGCGCAGTTCGATGTGTACCCGAACCCAAGCAAAACCAGCAAAGAGCAGTACCCTTACCTTGTCGATATTCAGAGCAGCCTTCTAAGCGAGCTGGCTACTCGCATTGTCATCCCTTTGGGAAAACGGTCCGCCTTGGGTGGGGACGCCATGCGAGGACTCACGCCGGAAATCAGGTTTGCCGACCAGGAGTTTCTGCTCCTGACCCCACAAATCTCCGCTATACCAGTGAAGCATCTCAAAAGCCCTGTTGGTTCGCTCTCACATTTCAGAGATCAGATTATTGGCGCTCTGGACATGGCGATTACAGGTGTTTGACGCCTTACACACCCTTGAGCTTGAGTTCGGACAGCGAAATCACGTTGCGCCCCAAGGTGTTATTTAGTCTTAGTGAAACAACAAAAAGCGCCATCGGGCGTTTGCCGATGGCGCTTGTTCGAGCCGCTAAGCCTTCAGTGACAGATCAAAAGCCTCAACCTGCCTTCTGCTCAGCAAGGGTGGGGTTTGCCTTAAACTGCCGCATCAAACCGTAGTAGAAAAGCCCGCCAAGGCCCGCGCCCATCAGCCAGCCGTAGCCATTCAGGCCTGCAAGAGCGGGTACCAGCACGGTGGAAATCGAGAACAGTGCTGCTACGCCAAAGGCGATCAGCGCCCGGGTATTCCAACCGTTGGTGTAGTAGTAGGCACCGCCTGGGTCGGAGGAAAACAGCTCCTGCATATTCAGGTGCTGGCGCTTGATCAGGTAGTAGTCGACCACGATGATGCCGTAGAAGGGCGCGACGATGGCTCCCACCGCATTCACAAAGCCGGGTACGCCAATCTGGCTGATGACCGAGACCCACAACGCGCCGACAAAAAACGCGATGATCGCCGTGATCAGGCCGCCCAGTTTAAAGCTCACCTTGCTGGGAAACAGATTGGCCAGGTCGTAGGCGGGTGGAATAAAGTTAGCCACCAGGTTGATCCCCACGGTGGCGGCGAAGAAGGTCAGGGCGGCCACGATCGTCAACGCCAGATTATCCACGCGCTCGACGATATCGGACGGGTTGGTCAATGCGTCGCCGAACAAGACCAGCGTGCCCGCAGTGATGATCAGCGCGATAAACGAGAAGAACGCCACGTTAAGCGGCAAGCCCAGCAGGTTGCCCAGCTTCATCTGGCGTTCGGTTTTCACAAAGCGGGTAAAGTCGCCGAAATTGATCACCACCGCCGCGAAGTAGGCCACCATGGTGCCCACAATGGCCATGAAGGCACTAACTGGATGCGTGGTGGTATCGGCTTCGCCACCGCTGAAAATCGTGTCGATCGCAGGCAATAATTCGCTGCCAGCCTTGACCCAGACAATGACCATGAGCGCTATCATTACCAGATACACCAGCGGCCCCGCCCAGTTGAGAAAGTGCTTGATGCGCTCGATACCCGCCCAGAAGATCGCGATCTGGAACAGCCAGACGATGACGAACGATACCCAGGCCACACCGGATAATCCGAGGAAGGTGGCGCCGTCGCCGCCGCCGAATAGCGCAGCCAGCAGAAGCGTCATGGCGGTCGAGGCAAAATAGGTTTGTACCCCGTACCAGAAAATCCCCACGATCGCCCGCAACATGGCGGGCAGGTTGGCCCCACGCACGCCCATGCTGGCACGCACCATCACCGGGAAGGGAATGCCGTACTTGACGCTGGGCTTGCCGGTGAGGTTGACCAGGAACATCACGATCACGCCCGCCAGGATGATGGCGGCCATGACCGCCCAGCCATTGAGGCCGTAAGTCAAAAACAGCGAGGCCGCCAGGGTATAGCCAAACAGGCTCTGGATGTCGTTGGACCAGACGTTGAATATCTCGAACGCTCCCCAGTTGCGGTCCTGGGGTTTCAGTGGCGCGAGGTCCTCGTTATATAGCGTGGGATCGATATGCTTGATATCCAGATCGCCGACGTCGTTACGCTTGTTCATGGCATTAGCTCTTGTAGTGGCGAAGGATTTATTGGTTAAAGCGCTGGCAGGCTGGCCAGTGTTTCATCAGCAGGAAGTAGGTCAGCCCGGCGGGAATCAGGCTGGCGTACCAGGAAACGGCTGAGAACAAAAGCGCCGCCACAATGCCCACGGCGGTGGCGATCAAGGCCGCCGCATTAACGCCCCGGTATGGGCCGCTGGCATCGTAAAGCTTGTCAATATCTAGCGTACGACGACGAATCACGTAATAATCCACCACCAGAATCGCGAAGATCGGGCCAAGGAAGGCAGAGTAGGTTTGCACGAAGAGTTGCAACCCTTCCGCAGACCCCGGCTGCACCAGCTTCCAGGGAAAGGTGGCGAATGCCAGCAGGCCGACGATCACGGTGGCCACGGGGAACTTGAGCTTGAAGATATCCATCAGCACGTAGGTGGGCGGAACGACATTGTTCAGCACGTTGGTCGTTACCTGGGCGAAGGCGATGAACAGTAGCGTGGTCATCAGCAGCGGGGTGTTATCCACGGCGTTGGCGAAGACCTGGATGGGATCGGCGGTGCCGGTGGCTTCCGAGACCATGAAACCGATCAGCCCCATGAACAACGTGCAGGGCAGAATCGACATGGCGTAAAGCGTGGTCAGCAAGCCCGGCCCCGAGCCGGTTTTATGCTCGCGGGAGTAGTCGCTGACGTTGAGCATCATGGTGCTGTAGATACCCAGAAACAGCATGGTAGCGCCCCAGAACGGCATGCCCCAGGAGCCTTCCATGGTCAGCAGGTTTGCCGAGAGCTCATCGCCGTAGCGCTGAATGGTAGCCACAAACATGTAGACCAGTGACAGGAGAATAAACCCGCTGCCCAGGTTTTCCAGCCACTTGATGCCCTGAAAGCCGGTCACCGACAGAGCGATTTGCAGCAGTTGGAAGGTAATGAAGTAGAACACCAGATTATCAAAGCCAAACAGTGTCGCTGATACCATGTTCAGCGCCGCGGCGCCGATCCAGCTCTGAAACCCGTACCACACGATCGCCGGTACCGCCCGAACCAACCCTGGCAGTCGGGTGCCCGCAAAGCCAAAGGCGCTGCGCGCCTGGACCATGAAGGGAATGCCGTATTTATAGCCAGCGGCGCCGTTGAGCGCCAAGGCAATGCCGATCACAAAGCAGCCAATGGCAATCGCCAGCGTCGCCTGAATCAGGTTGAGCGTGCCGACCACACTTGAGCCCATGGCGAAGGTGCCGATGGACACACAGCCGCCAAACCAGGCCAGAAAGTAAGAGGCGCGCCCCATTATTCGCGTACTTTGGGGCGCGAGCGATTCGTCGCCTATGCTTTTCCGGCCGTCGCTGGGTGCGACGGTCGCTGGGTCGTCCGACGTCAGACCCGATGGTGATGCACTCATGGTGTGAACCTCGCAAGATGGCTGTTATTGACCCTCAGCGGTGCTGGGGATGCTTGCGGCTGGCGTGTGTTTTCGATGCGATCATTGTTATTGGCTGGCATCGTGATGGTGCTTGTGGGTTAGCCTCCGGGCGGCAGCGTCAGGTTTGAAAAATCGGCAAACTGACCGGTAAACGGTTTGGGCCGCGGGTAAGCCAGGTCGCCGTGTTTGCTGGTAAAGAGCCCCAGGCCGATAAGGGATTCGGCAAGTTTGAGCCCTGCGCTGACCCCTTCGACAACGGGCAGGCCCACCTCACGGCTGATTTCCTGGGTGAGGTTGGCCATGCCGCCGCAGCCCAGCACAATGGCGCCAATGCCATCTTCATCGCGGGCTCGGCAGCATTCCTGCACGATGCGTCGATAGGCGGCTTCGGGGTGGTGTTCAAGGTCAAGAACCGGGATTTCGGCGGCGCGAATGCGTCGGCAGTGCTGCCGAAAGCCGTACTGTTCCAGCAGGTGCTCGGCAATGATGCCGGTGCGGCCAAGCGTGGTGACAATCGAAAACCGCGTGCTGATCAGCGTCGCCATATGAAAGGCGGCTTCGGCAATTCCTACCACTGGTGCGCGGGTCAGCTCGCGGGCAGCGAGCAGCCCAGGGTCGCCAAAGCAGGCCACGACGTAGGCATCGATGTTACCTTCCTGCTCGCCCTTGATGACTTCCTGAGCGACGCCGACGGCGCTGATCGCCTCATCGAAATGACTTTCAATCGACACCGGACCGGCCTCCGGCTGGCAGGCGCTGACCTGTGTGCCCGTGGCAGCGTAGTCGTTGGCGGCACGATAGATCGAGGCAGTCATCGAGGCCGTGGTATTGGGATTGATAAGGCGAATATGGGCCACCCGATTATCCTCTTGGTCGTGATATTTTAAATTCAGGTAAACAATTTATCGATTCTTGTATACAAAATAGGGCGGTTTTTTGCCAATCGCAAGTGCGGAATTGCGTCGAATATCAAGTTGTTAGTTGACCGATTGATCAACTTTTGGGCTTTTGGCGGCGTTTCTACTTACAAAATGCTTCTGTCTCAAGCCAATAGCTGTACTGTGCGTTGCGGTTAAGGTTTGATCGGGCTATTTTGTATACAAGCTAATAAAGCGTTGCTAATGATCACCTTACGTCGACGCATGTCAGGATTCATCCAAGGAGCCGTCTATGACACAGCCCCATTACCCTCGTGACTTAATCGGTTACGGGCGCAACCCGCCCCACGCCAACTGGCCCGGCAACGCCAAAATAGCGGTGCAGTTCGTACTCAACTACGAGGAGGGCGGCGAGAACTGCGTGCTGCATGGTGACTCAGGTTCCGAGCAGTTTCTGTCAGAAATCATCGGCGCACCGTCCTACCCTGATCGCCATCTGAGCATGGAGTCGATTTATGAATACGGCTCCCGCGCCGGGGTGTGGCGTATACTGCGCGAGTTCGAGAAGCGCGATCTGCCGCTGACGGTGTTTGGCGTGGCCATGGCGCTGTCGCGCAACCCGGATGTCGCCCAGGCATTCAAGGAACTGGGCCATGAGGTCGCCTGCCATGGCTACCGCTGGATTCACTACCAGGAAGTGCCCGAGCACGTTGAGCGTGAGCATCTACAACAGGCCATGGAGATTTTTCAGCGTCTGTATGGAGAGAAGCCGCTGGGCTGGTACACCGGCCGCGATAGCCCCAACACCCGGCGCCTGGTGCTGGATGAAGGCGGTTTCCTTTACGATAGCGATTATTACGGCGACGACTTGCCTTTCTGGACCCAGGTAACCGATAGTCAGGGCAGTGATCATGATCATCTGATCGTGCCTTACACACTGGACAGCAATGACATGCGCTTTGCTGCCCCTCAGGGGTTTAATACCGCGGATCACTTTTTCACCTACCTGCGGGATGCCTTCGATGTGCTCTACGCGGAAGGGGAAGAGGCGCCCAAGATGCTATCCATTGGTATGCACTGCCGTTTATTGGGCCGCCCAGGACGTTTTCGTGCCCTGCAGCGCTTTTTGGATCACATTGAAACCCACGACCGCGTTTGGGTGGCCCGGCGGGTCGATATCGCCCGCCATTGGGCGGAACACCACCCGGCGCCCGCGCGCTAACCAGATAGTTCAAACAGGATGCCATGACGCCGCATATCGGACAGCGAATTACCGCCCAGTTTGACGCGCTAAGTGCCCAGGAGCAGCGCGTGGCAAGCTTTATTCTCGATCACTTCGATGATCTGGCGGTATACAGCGCCGCCGATTTGGCGCGCTTGACCGGGGTCTCCAAGTCGACGGTCAGTCGCCTTTTCAAGCGGTTGGGGTTTGAAAGCTACCGCAGCGTTAAAGACCACGCCCGCCAACTGCGCAACCTGGGGGTGCCGTTGGTGATCGATGCCAATGCCATGCAGGATGAAGCGGGCGCGCCATTTCAACGCCATTTGCAGCGCGAGCAGGATAACCTGCAGCGTTGCCTGAATGGCATCGCGGCGGATCAGTTTGCCGCGCTGGTAGAACGCCTGGCTAACGCGCGGCATGTGGTCATGATCGGGTTCCGTAACAGCTATCCCTTGGCGCTGCATTTTCGTCAGCAGTTGATTCAGGCGCGTTCCCAGGTGCGTGTGGTACCTCAGCCCAACCAATCGTTGGCTGAAGAGATTGTCGATCTTAACGAGCAGGATGTGGTGGTGCTGTTTGGCTTTCGCCGCCGCCCGGCAGCGTTTGCCGCGCTGGTAAATGCCCTTGAGCACTCACCTGCCAAGGTGGCGCTGATCGCCGACCCTACCGCGGTAAATTTCGCCTCCCAGGTCAACTGGCTGATGGAAGCGCCGCTGGAAAGTCTCTCGGCGTTTGACAGTTACGCCACGGCCAATAGCCTGATCTGCCTGCTGGCCAACGGCGTATTGCACCGGCGCCTTGGTGAAGGTCGAGAGCGGATCAGTGCGATCAGCGATATTTACGCCGACCTTAGTGAACTGGAATCACCCACCATGAGTGTTGATTGGAACGCCCAGTAGACTTCCCTCCTGTCGTAGTGCATATCGTTCTTTTGTTGGGTTGAAACTGCACCAACACCATGCAGGCCTCCTTCCTTTCTGGCGCAGCGACCGCAGCGTCATCGCCCGTGGTTTCAATAAAGTGCTGTTATAAATGTGGTTAGCGACTTCTGGCATCGCCCTTGCTTTTATGTGAGCAGGTGAAACGAAAGTTTCTTGTGTCTGCTTTATGAAACAAAGCTTTCATTAGCCTTACGTGAATTGCCGCTTCGGCTTATTACAGACAACGCATCACTAAAAAAACGCGTCCCTGCCAGGAGAGTCCTATGAAATTATTATCGCAGCGTCTCAACCACGCCTTTAATGGTCGCTTCAAGCGACTGCAGTCCGGCATTCTAGCAACGGGCTTGAGTGCTGCTGTTGCCTTGGGGGCTGTCGCCACAAGCCCGGACGTTCAGGCGGATGCCCTTGAGGATATCGAGTCCCGGGGGACTGTTCGCATTGCCGTGCCGCAGGATTTTCCGCCATTCGGCTCGGTGGGTACTGACCTGGAGCCGCGTGGCTACGATATCGATATGGCCAACTACCTCGCCGACGAGATGGGCGTGGAACTTGAATTGATTACCGTGACCAGCGCCAACCGCATTCCCTATTTGCAGACCGGTCAGGCGGACCTGGTCATTTCCAGCTTGGGTAAGAACCCGGAACGCGAAGCGGCGATTGACTTTTCAGACGCCTACGCGCCGTTCTTTTTAGGTGTGTTCAGCGCCGATGAAGATGAAAGCGTGGAGAGTCCGGACGGCTTGGCCGATAAAACCATTGGTGTAACCCGTGGTGCCGTGGAAGATATGGAGCTTTCCGAGATTGCCCCGGACTCCACTACGGTGCAGCGTTTTGAAGATAATGCCACCACCATTTCTGCGTTTCTTTCCGGGCAGGTCGACTATGTCGCCACCGGTAACGTGGTAGCGGCCGAGATCGCCGAGCGTAATAGCGACCGTGCGCCCTCGCTGGTGTATCAGTTGAAAGATTCACCCTGCTACGTGGGTATGAACAAGAACGAACCGGCGTTGATGGAAGAGGTGAACCGTCTGATCGCCCAGGCGCTTGAAGACGGCACCTTAAACGAGATGTCCCAGCGCTGGTTCAGTGCCGACCTGCCTGAAAACTTCGGTAGCTGAGGGTCATCATGGGGCCAACACTCGATTTTCTTACCCTGTTGCCCTACGTCAGTGAGCTGCTCAAAGGTCTTACCACCACGGTCGTCTTGACCGTGGTGACCACCTTGACGGGGCTGGCACTGGCGGTGGTCGTGGCCTACATGCGTGCGAACGCGCAGCCCTGGGTGCGTTGGGGGCTCGGCGGTTACGTCGAATTGACCCGTAACACACCCTTTATCGTGCAACTGTTTTTTATCTTCTTCGGGCTACCGGGGCTCGGCATCAAAATCGATGCCATTACCGCGGCGTTTATCGCCATGACGCTCAATCTGGCCGCCTACAGCGCCGAGATACTTCGTGCCGGTATCAGTGCCACGGCCAAAGGGCAACTGGAGGCCGGGCGGGCGTTGGGCATGACCACGCTGCAAAGCTATCGTCATGTGGTGCTGGTGCCCGCTTTTGCGCGCGTTTACCCCGCGCTCATCAGTCAGTCGATTATTGTCATGCTCGGATCGGCGGTGGTGTCGCAGATTTCGGTGTTTGATCTGACCTACGCGGCGAACTTTATCCAGTCGCGCAATTTTCGCAGCTTCGAAGTCTACCTGCTGATCACGCTGATCTATCTGCTGCTCGCCTTTGGCATGCGGCGCAGCTTCATGCTGGTGGGCAAGCGCGTATTCGCCTATCAGCAAGGAGAACAACGATGATCGAGTTCACCTTCTGGGACATTCTGCGCAACCTGCTGCTGGCGACTCGCTGGACCATCTTGCTATCGCTGATTGCCTTTGTCGGTGGCGCCACGGTGGGGTTGCTGTTGACCTTCATGCGCCTTTCCAGCAACCGCTGGCTGCAACGTTTAACCTCACTTTATGTCGACCTTTTCCAGGGCACGCCGCTGCTGATGCAGCTGTTTCTGATCTTCTTTGGCGCCGCCGCCATGGGGCATCAGATTTCAGCCTGGCTGGCGGCCTCCATTGCGCTCACGCTATTCACCAGCGCCTTCCTGACTGACATCTGGCGGGGGTGCCTGGAGGCAGTGGCCAAAGGGCAGTGGCATGCATCGCAGGTGCTGGGGATGAACTATTTCCAGACCATGCGGCATGTGATTCTGCCCCAGGCGCTGCGCCTGTCCATTCCGCCAACGGTGGGGTTCTCGGTGCAGGTCATCAAAGGCACGGCACTGGCGTCCATCATTGGTTTTGTCGAGCTGACCAAGGCCGGCACCATGCTCAACAACGCCACCTTTGAACCCTTCACCATCTTTGCTCTCGTGGCCCTTCTTTACTTCGCGCTGTGCTACCCGCTTTCCTGCTATGCGCGCTATCTGGAGAAAAAGCTCTATGACGCTGGTTTGCGTTGATAACGTTCATAAAGCCTTTGGCGACCTGGAAGTGTTGAAAGGCATTAACCTTTCGGTTGCGCAAGGCGAAGTCGTCGCCATTATTGGCCGCAGCGGCTCGGGTAAAAGCACCCTGCTGCGCTGCCTGAATCAGCTCGAAAAACACGACAGCGGCGAGATCACCATTGCCGATAAAAAGCTTGATGCGGCTTCCATGTCGCCCAAGGAACTGAGCGAAAATGTCGGCATGGTGTTCCAGAGCTTCAACCTGTTTCCCCACAAAACCGTAGGTGAAAACGTCTGCCTGGCGCCCATCGTGGTGCGCGGCGAGGGAAAGACTGACGTTGAAAAAATCGCTCATGAAGTGCTTGAGAAAGTGGGGCTCTCGGATAAATACGATGCTTACCCGGCGCAGCTTTCCGGGGGTCAGCAGCAGCGGGTGGCCATTGCTCGGGCGCTGGCCATGCGTCCTAAAGTGATGCTCTGCGACGAGGTGACCTCGGCGCTTGACCCGGAACTGGTCGGCGAGGTGCTGCGCGTGCTGGAAACGCTGGCGGCCGAAGGCATGACGCTGATGCTGGTCACCCACGAAATGAGTTTTGCCCGGGACGTGGCTGACCGCGTCGTGTTTATGCATGAGGGACGCATCCACGAAGAGGGAGCACCTGGCGAGCTGTTTGCCTCGCCTCAAACGGCTGAATTGAAGCAGTTCATCTCGGCGGTCCTCTAGCGTAATATCGTATACAAGGACGCATACATAACAATGCTGCGCTGGCTGGCGCAGCCCATGACATTTCGCTAGCTGATGAGGATAAAATGCCTTCTCCTACCTACTACGCGCCCACCGGCGGGCACCCGCCGCAAACCCAGATAACTGCAGACCGTGCTGTGTTTACTGAAGCCTACGCGCTGATCCCCAAGGGCGTGATGCGCGATATCGTCACCAGTAATCTACCATTCTGGGAAGGTACCCGGCTGTGGGTGCTGGCGCGGCCGCTTTCGGGGTTTGCCGAGACCTTCTCCCAATACATCATGGAAGTGCAGCCGGAGGGGGGCAGCGACAAGCCGGAGTTGGACCCTCAGGCGGAGGGTGTGCTGTTTGTGGTCGACGGGGAGTTAACCCTGACGCTGGCAGGCGAGCGCTATACCATGCGACCCGGTGGCTATGCGTTTATCCCGCCGGGTAGCCATTGGCAGGTGCGCAACGAAAGCCGTGAGCCGGTGCGCTTTCACTGGCTGCGCAAGGCCTACGAGTATGTGGAAGGGCTGGAGGTGCCCAAGGCGTTTGTCACCAACGAGCAGGATATAGCCCCCATCGAAATGCCGGGCACCGAGGGCCGCTGGGCCACCACGCGCTTTGTTGAACCCGATGATGTGCGTCATGATATGCACGTCAACATCGTCACCTTCCAGCCGGGCGGCGTAATTCCCTTCGATGAAACCCATGTCATGGAACATGGCCTTTACGTGCTGGAGGGCAAGGCGGTCTATCACCTCAATCAAAACTGGGTGGAAGTCGAAGCCGGGGATTTCATGTGGCTACGTGCCTTCTGTCCCCAGGCCTGCTACGCCGCTGGCCCAGGGCCGTTTAGGTACTTGTTGTATAAAGATGTCAATCGGCATGCCTCTCTTAAACTGTCATCTCGCTAAGGAGCAGCAATGCTGGAACTCAAAGCCGAGCCGTTGACGCCGGAGGCCTTTGCCCCTTTTGGCGATGTGATCGATGCGCGTACTTCCGCGTCGTTTCCCATTAATGCCGGGCGCACCCAGCGCCACCATGACTTGGCCAAGGTGGAAACCCTGGGCGACAACGCCCGTACCCTGATTAATATCTTCGTCAGCCAGCCGGTCACTCTGCCGTTGGAACTCACCTTCCTGGAGCGGCACCCGCAGGGCAGCCAGGCGTTTATGCCGCTGCATGAAGAGCGGTTTATTGTCGTGGTCGCCCCGCTCGGAGAGGTTATTAAGCCTGGCGATGTGCGCGCCTTTGTGACCGATGGCCGACAAGGGGTGAACTACCACGCGGGCACCTGGCACGCCATTCAATCGGTGCTGGACCGCGAAGGCGAGTTTTTGGTGGTGGACCGGGGCGGCGATGGCAACAACTGTGATGAATATCCGTTGTCGTTGCGGATTCACCTCGCCGATTAACTTGAGGTGTTGCATAGCGGTCATGTTTCGAGCGTTATACTGTTAGGCTAGTGATCATCAACGTCAAGCGCCTGGGAGCTTTATGAACGCACTGCACCATTCCTCCATCCGCCGCACCAAAATCGTCGCCACCTTGGGGCCCGCCAGCGACCGCGAGGGCGTGCTGGATGCCATGCTCGCCGCGGGCGTCGATGTGGTGCGGCTGAACTTTTCCCACGGCAGCGCCGAGGATCATCGGCGCCGACTTCAAGAAGTGCGTAAAGCTGCCGCCAAGCTGGGCAGAAGTGTGGCCGCACTGGGTGACCTCCAGGGGCCAAAGATCCGCGTCGCGCGCTTCAAAGAGGGCGCGGTCACCCTCCAGGAAGGTCAGCCGTTTATTCTCGACATGGCGATGGACGGCGAGGCGGGCGACAGCGCTCGGGTCGGTTGCGACTACAAGACGCTTGCTGATGACGTGGTGGCGGGCGACCGCTTGTTGCTCGACGATGGCCGCGTGGTGTTGGATGTCACCGGCGTCGAGGGCACGCGGATTCACACCCAGGTCGTGGTGGGCGGCAAGCTGTCCAACAACAAGGGCATTAACAAGCAGGGCGGTGGGCTCTCGGCCCCGGCCCTCACCGAGAAAGACAAGGAAGACCTGAAGACGGCGGTCGAGATCGGTGTGGATTACCTGGCCATCTCCTTCCCGCGCTCGGCCGACGACATGCTCGAGGCACGTCGCCTGCTGGGTGAGGCAGGGAAAGATATCGGCCTGGTAGCCAAGGTGGAGCGCGCCGAGGCGGTGGCCGATGACGCCACGCTGGATGGCATTATCGAAGCCTCCGAGGCGGTGATGGTTGCGCGTGGCGACCTTGGCGTCGAGATTGGCGATGCCCAACTGGTGGGCGTGCAAAAGCGCATGATCAAGCGGGCGCGTACGCTCAACCGCGCGGTCATAACGGCCACGCAAATGATGGAAAGCATGATTGCGTCACCGTTGCCAACGCGTGCCGAAGTGTTCGACGTAGCCAACGCCGTGCTGGACGGCAGCGACGCGGTGATGCTTTCGGCGGAAACCGCTGCAGGGGATTATCCCGTCGAGACCGTCGACGCCATGGCACGGGTATGCCTGGGGGCCGAGCGCGAAAAAACCGCCCAGGAGTCGGGCCACCGCATCCACGAAGGTTTCACCCGCCCGGACGAGACCATTGCACTATCTGCGATGTACGCGGCCAACCACATGGAAGGTGTCACGGCGATTGCGTGTATGACCTCGTCGGGCTATACACCGCTGATTGCCTCGCGAATCCGCTCGGGGCTGCCGATTGTCGGTCTGGCGCATAACCCCATCGCCCAGCGGCGCATGGCGCTCTATCGCGGTGTGGTATCACTGCCGTTTGATACCTCTGAAATGAGCGCCACTGAGCTTAATGACCGCGCCCTTGAGTTGTTGGTCAAACAGGGGGTCGCCAAGCCTGGCGATTACGTGATTCTGACCCGCGGTGATCACATGAATGCTCACGGTGGCACCAACACCATGAAAGTGATGGAGATTACCGAACAACACCTTCCCCCACAGGCGGGCTAAGCGTGCGTAGCTTGTGTGTGTGTGGCCTGTGGATAGCGTGGCTGCTGGCGGTCGCGATGCCCGCATCCGCGGGGACTGCAACGGTTGCGGCGGCTTCAGATTTGCAGTTTGCGCTGACGGAGGCCGCCGAACGCTTCGAGCATGAAACCGGCCACACGCTGCGGCTGAACTTTGGCTCGTCGGGCAATTTTCGCCGCCAGATTGCCCAGGGCGCGCCCTTCGAGCTTTTTCTCTCCGCCGATGAGCGCTACGTAGAAGCGTTGCACGACGAGGGCTATACCCTTGATGAGGGCGTGATTTATGCCGTCGGGCGTTTGGTGTGGCTGCAGCGGGCGGGGCAAGGCGAGGCGCCTGGCGAAGACATGCCATTGGCCGGGGTTGAAAAGGCGCTGGCGCGCTATGCGAACGGTGAACGGCCGCGCATCGCGCTTGCCAATCCCGAGCACGCACCCTATGGCGTTGCCGCGAAGCAAGCGCTTACCCATGCGGGGCTTTGGTCTCAAACCGAACCGCTGCGGGTGCTGGGCGAAAACGTTTCCCAGGCGGCGCAGTTCGCGCTTTCCGACGACGCCCAAGGCGGACTGGTGGCCTATTCACTGGCGCTGGCGCCGCCGTTAGCGGAGCGAAGTGAGTACATGCTTATTCCTGAAGGCTGGCATGAGCCACTGCGCCAGCGCATGGTGCTCACCCGCCAAGCGGGCGAGGCAGCGCAGGCATTCTATGCCTGGCTCCAGCAGGCAGAGGGGCGGGCGATCTTTCAACACTACGGGTTTAGTACAGACTGATGGATTGGTCGGCGCTTTCTGTGTCATTCCGGCTGGCGGCGCTGACGTGTGCTTTTTTGCTGCCGTTAGGAATTTTTCTGGGCCGCTGGTTAGCGAGTGCCCACTTTCGCGGCAAAGGCCTTTGCGAGGCGCTGGTGGCACTGCCGCTGGTGCTGCCGCCAACCGTATTGGGGTTTTATCTGCTGCAGAGTTTTGGCCGCGAAGCGCCGGTCGGCCAGCTGTGGATGTCGCTCACTGGCGGGGGGCTCAACTTCACCTTCAGCGGTATCCTGCTGGCCTCGCTGGTCGCCAACCTGCCCTTTGCCGTGCAGCCGATTCAGCGCGCCTTTGAGAATATCCCCCATAACCTGCGCGAGGCGGCGTGGTGTAGCGGGCTAAGTCCTTGGCAAACGCTGCTGCGCATCGAGTTACCGCTGGTGTGGCCGGGTATCCTGTCCGCCGCCGCGCTGACCTTCGCTCACACCCTGGGCGAGTTTGGCGTCATTCTGATGGTCGGTGGGGCGATAGACGGCGAAACCCGCACGCTGGCGATTGCCATTTATGACCGGGTACAGGCCTTTGACGAGCAGGGGGCGGCCCTGATGGCGGCGTTGCTGTTGGTGGTGTCATTTACCACTCTGGGCGTCGTCTATGGCTTGGCGGGTCGCCGGAGGTGGGCGCGTGGCTAGGTTGATGGTGAGCGCGCAGCAAAGCGGGCCGATTCCGCTAAATGCCGAGTTCAGTTGCCTTCCCGGCGAGCTATTGGCGCTGGTGGGGCCGTCGGGGAGTGGTAAAACCACCTTGCTGCGCGCCATTGCCGGGCTGTATCGCCCTCATCAAGGACTTATTGAGTGTGCCGGACAAACCTGGTTTGACACGCGGGGTAAGCGCTCGCTTTCGCCCCAGCAACGCCGGGTCGGCATGGTGTTTCAGGACTATGCGTTGTTTCCTCACTTGACCGCTTTGGCCAATATTGCGCTGGCATTGCGGCATTTGCCGCCCGCCAGGCGTCGCCCTCAGGCGGAACGATGGCTTGAAACGGTGCGCCTGAAAGGTCTTGAAAACCGCTATCCCAACGAGCTCTCCGGTGGCCAGCGTCAGCGTGTGGCACTGGCTCGTGCGCTGGCTCGCGAGCCTCAGGTTCTGCTGCTCGACGAGCCGTTTTCGGCGGTGGACCAGGTAACCCGGCGACGGCTGCAGCGCGAACTGGCCAGGCTTCGCCAGCAAATCTCGATCCCCATCGTGTTGGTCACCCACGACCTGGAAGAAGCCGCCGCGCTGGCGGATCAAGTCTGTGTGCTGCATAACGGTCGCAGTTTAC
This sequence comes from Halomonas sp. G11, assembly GCF_001663515.1. NCBI lineage: Bacteria > Pseudomonadati > Pseudomonadota > Gammaproteobacteria > Oceanospirillales > Halomonadaceae > Halomonas > Halomonas sp. G11. Next base: position 111,719 of record NZ_LYXG01000044.1, on the reverse strand, counting down.
AACAAGCTTCGCCTGACACCCTGTTCAGAACCCCTGCCTCGCCTAACGTCGCCCGGCTGCTGGATCGGCATAACGTCTTTGAAGGCCAGGTGGTCGAGGTCGGTGGAGAGCGCCGTTTGCGCTGGGGCAACGCTCAACTGGACGTTGCCTCGGGGCTTGACGGGCTTAATATCAATGAGCATGTAGCATGGTACCTGCCACCCTCGGATATCGTGCTCCATCGTCGCGGTCGTCCTTCGCTTGGCGATCGGGAAAACCCTATTGCCGCGACGGTCGATGAGTTGGTCGTGCTAGGCGGCATGACCTCGGTGGCATTGCGCGTTCAACACGGCGATCTGCTACGTTTCGATATTGCCACCCATGCGGCACGACGTAATCAATTGACCCCCGGCGCGGCGGTGCATGTATCGCTATTGGCAGGGGGCATTCACCTGATGCCCGGACACGGCGTTAATAGCGCCCGATAAGACAAGGAAAACATCATGACCATAAACCGCCGGTCGCTGCTGAAAGCATCCATCATACTACCGCTGTCGCTATGGCTACCCGGGGCGTCACTTTGGGCGCAAGCGACGCCGGACGACGCCGAAACGCTGTCGTTGGCGATCCATACCCAGCAAGGCCCGCATCGCCTGGATGTCGAACTGGCCGATACATTGGCTGAACGTCAGCGGGGGTTGATGCAACGCGAGCACCTCCCCGCAAAGCGCGGCATGCTGTTTGTTTTCGACAACGAACGGTCGGCCAATAATGGGTTCTGGATGTATCAAACGCTGATTCCGCTGGACATCGCCTTCATCGACGCCGCAGGGCGCATCGTCGCCATTGATACCATGCAGCCCTGCGAGTCGTCGTCGCCAGGTGACTGCCCCTCGTATGCGCCAGGGGCTGCCTATCATGCGGCGCTTGAGGTCAATGCGGGCTACTTTGCTGAACGGGGAATTGGCGTGGGTGACTGTGTATCGGTACCCGCCCTGACCGGCTTTTGCCAGCCGGAAAATTAAGTTGGCCGGGAGCGAGGGCCGATATTAAGCACAATCAGGGCAATGCCTGCGACCACCAGGCCGCCGCCCGCCAGTTTATGCACACCCAGACTGTCGCCCATCAATAGCGCCCCGAGGCCGACCGCCAAAACCGGTACTAGCAGCGTCATGGGGACCACGCGATTGACCGGGTGGCGGCGTAACAGGGCGTACCAGATGCCGTAAGCAACAATCGATGACATCACGGCGGTGTAAATCATCGCCCCCCAGCCCAACCAGCTCGCCTGCTGGATTGCCTGCCATTGGCCGCTCTCAAACAGCCAAGACCCCAGCCCTACCTGAGGTACCGCAAACAGCGCGACCCAGCCCGCCAACGCCAGCGGCGCAATGGGTGGGCCGCGTTTGATTAACAGCTGCGATACCGCCCAGCCCATGGCACTGCACAAAAGAATCGCCAGGGGGAGAGGCGTCGGTAAGGTGGGGCCACCTGCCAGCACAATGATGCCCGCAAACGAGAGCAGCAGCCCAATAACGCGTTTGGGGCCGAGTTTTTCTTTCAGAAAGATCACCGCCAGCAGCGTGGCAAAGGGCGTGCCCATCTGCACTAAAAGCGCACCCGTACCCGCCTCGGCCTGCTGTAAGCCAATAAACAGCAGGCCAAAATGCAGACTGCCGAAGGTGAAGGAAAGTAATAGCAAAAATGGCAGTTGGGCTCGCGACACAGGATAGAAGGGCACCAGCAGTACAGCGACCAGCGTAAAGCGCAGCGTGGTCAGCAGCAGCGGCGGGAGTTCTGTGACACCGACCTTGATGACGATGATATTCAACGCCCAGACAGTGATGACAAAGAGGCCGAGCAGCAGGTCGCGTAGGGGCACGTTGATGTCCGTTGACAGATGGAGATGCTCGCCATTGTATCAGCTTGGGAGACTGCCAAAATGATAGTGCCGTAAGTCACCGCATTTCCGTCTCCTTCTAGGTGAACGATGCCGACCTTCGGTGTCTTCCTTTTGTGAGTGAAGTGCTTACAATGAAACGGGGCACTGTCAGCGGCGTTGCGCCGTTGAACACGCCACCATAAAAACCGATAAAAAAGGATCTATCATGACGCTGACACGCTCAATGGCTTGCCTGTCTACCGGCTTGGCCGGTGCAATGTTGCTGTCTTTCTCGTTATCTGCCCAGGCGCGCGAACTCTCGGTTTCAACCGTTTTGTCTGACGCTTTCCCTTGGGGGCAGGCGGCGGAGAAGTGGGCAGAACTGGTCGAGGAACGCAGCGATGGCGAACTGACAATGCGGGTGTATCCCAACTCTCAGTTGGTATCCGGCGATCAGACCCGCGAATTCTCGGCCATGCGGTCGGGGCTTATTGACGCCGCCGTCGGCTCGACCATCAACTGGTCGCCGCAGGTGCCCGAGCTCAACCTTTTCTCGTTGCCGTTTTTCATTCCTGATGAAGCTGCGGTGGATGCGGTCACCGGTGGTGAGGCCGGAGAAATGGTGTTTGAAGCGATCGAGTCACGGGGAGTTATTCCGCTGGCCTGGGGGGAAAATGGCTTTCGCCAGGTATCCAATTCACAAGGCCCCATCAGTGAGCCGAGTGATTTGGACGGCTTGAAAATCCGCGTAGTGGGCTCGCCGCTGTTCCAGGATACGTTCTCCGCGCTGGATGCCGACCCGACACAAATGAGCTGGACCGACGCTCAGCCAGCGCTGACCACCGGTGCGGTTGACGGCCAGGAAAATCCGCTCTCTGTATTTGATGTGGCGCGCATTGACCAGGTCGGCCAGGAGCATCTGACGCTCTGGAACTACATGAATGACCCGCTGATTTTTGCCGTCAACCAGCAGGTGTGGCAATCATTGAGTGAAGATCAGCAAACGCTGCTGCGCGAAACCGCGGTTGAAGCCGGCGAGTGGGAAATCGCCATGACCCGTGAACAGGAAAGCGAGCGGCTTGAGGCCATTAAAGAACGCGGCGTGACGGTGACGGAGCTTACCGATGCGCAGTACCAGGCGTTTGTCGACGCAACGCAGTCCGTCTATGAAGAGTGGGCGCCCCGCATTGGCGAAGACCTGGTCGAGGCCGCACAAGCCGCTATCGACGCACGTTAATCATCCTTGACGTTGTGTCTCCCAGTCGTCAAGGCTGGGAGTTTTTTGCTGTGAGGCTGCCATGAAAGGCTTTCCTGATGCGCGACCTGAGCGCTGGCTGGGCGCGCTGGCATTGATCATTATTGCATTGATTAGCCTGGGCAACGTAATCACGCGCTATTTAACCGGCGGGTCGTTTTCCTTCACCGAGGAGTTTTCGGTGTTCCTGCTGGTCGTGCTGACTTTCGCCGGGGCGTCGGTGGCGCTGCGGCGTAACCGCCATATCCGGATCAGCTTTCTGGAACGCGCACTGCCGCTCAAATATCGCCGTGCCCTGATTTTTTTTCAGGCGCTATGTGGTGCCATTGTACTGGGCTTGATCACCTGGTACGGCGGCAAGCTTGCCTGGCAGGAATACCAGTGGGAGTCGCTGTCGCCTGGGCTTGGCCTGCCCCAGTGGTGGTATATCGTCTGGCTGCCGGTGTTGTCTGCCGCCATGCTGTGGCGTTTGCTGGAGCAAACCCGCGATCGTCTGACCGGGAGGTTTGGCGATGACGCCTGATGTGTGGATGATTCTGGCGTTCGCAGGGTTGCTGATCGCGGGCGTGCCGGTGGCGTTTTCGCTAGCGCTTTCGGGCGCGGTGGGGATCCTTATCGGGCTGTCGCCGGATATGCTGGCAACCCTCGGCACCAACACCTACAACAGTATTGCCAAATACCCGCTCATCGCGATTCCGCTGTTTATCTTAACCGGGCTGATTTTCGAGCGTGCCGGTGTCGCGCTGCGCCTGGTGCGCTTTGCCCAGGCGTTGATTGGCCCGCGCCACGGGGGGTTGGCGCTGGTCGCGGTGCTGGTGTGCATGATTATGGGGGGCATGAGCGGTTCTGGTCCCGCAGACGCGGCGGCGGTGGCGATGGTGATGCTGCCGAGCATGACCAAGGCAGGTTACCCAAAGCCGTTTTCCGCCACCTTGATTGCGGCCTCGGCCTCCACCGCGATTCTCATCCCGCCCTCCGTTGCGTTGATTCTCTATTCCATTGTCGTACCGGGTGTCGATCTGCGAGCCTTGTTTGCCGCCGGGTTGTTTCCGGGGGTGCTCGCGGGCCTCGCGCTGTTGCTACCGGCACTGCTGGTAGCCAGACGCTACGGCTGGGAAGGCGGGACACCATTGGAGGGCGCTGAGCGGCTGACGGTAAGAGACACCTTCAGGCAGGCATTGCCCGCCTTATTCGCACCGGTGCTGATCCTGGGCGGGCTGCGCTCTGGGCTCTTTACCCCGACGGAAGCCGCGGTGGTGGCGGTCGCCTACGGCGCCATCGTCGGGCTTTTTCTCACTCGCGAGCTGTCATGGCGGGACTTGTGGGAGTTGTTTGGCGAAGCGGCCATTATTTCAGGCGTGGTGATGCTGATTATCGCTCTGGCGGGTATCTTTGCCTGGGCGGGCACCATGCTAGGCACATTTCGCCATTTGGCGGAGTGGATTATTGGCTTGACCGATAACGGCGTGCTGCTGCTGATTCTGGTGATGCTGGCCGTCCTGGTGGCCGGAATGCTGCTGGATGCGATCTCGATTTATCTGATCATGATGCCGATCCTGATTCCGGTCATGCAGCACTTTGAATGGAACCCCGTGTGGTTCGGCATATTGCTCGCCATGAACATTGCCATCGGGCAGTTCACACCGCCGGTGGCCGTGAATTTGATGGTCACCACGGAGGTGGCCAAAATCCGCCTTGAGCAGACACTGGGCTGGGCCTTGTTGTTCGTGGTGGCCATGGGCTGCGCGTTGGCATTGGTGGCCATATTCCCGAGCATTGCGCTGTGGCTACCACGTGTGCTGGGCTATAACGTTGATTGATATCGATTGGCCTATGCCAAAGCGGAATGACGGTTAACGCTCCCTAAACGGTGAAGATCGCTACACTGGGTTTACAGGTTGGTAAACGAAGTTTGCTGGTTTGATGTATCTGATTTCGCCAACGAGGTTTTTTTTCGCTAAAGTAGTGAAAGCCGACAGAAACTGTCGATGCTGATAACAGATTGTCTTGAAAACGTTTTGGATCCATCAACCTGCACAAATAGAGCGCAGGTGGGGGCCAACGCACAATGCTCATAACATCAAGATAAAGAGGTGTATTCATGAAACGCCATGCATTTTCCACCGCTGCCTTCTCAGGCACGCTACTTGCTGCTACTGCCTTTGCTTCTCCCGCAATGGCACAGGAAGACGAACAATTCATTACCATCGGTACCGGTGGCCAGACCGGGGTTTATTACGTCGTCGGCCAGTCCGTCTGTCGCCTGGTCAACCGCGGCAGCGACGAGCACAACATCCGTTGTAACGCGCCATCGACCGGTGGCTCGGTTGCCAATATTAACGGCATTAAATCCGGCGAGCTGGATATGGGGGTTGCCCAGTCCGACGTTCAGTACCAAGCCTATAACGGTACCGGGAATTTCGAGGGGGATGCGTTTGAGGATCTGCGTGCCGTCTTCCGTATTCATGGTGAGCCGTTGACGCTGCTGGCCCGCGCGGACTCGGGTATCGAAACGCTGGATGACCTCGAAGGCAAGCGCGTTAATATCGGCAACCCGGGCTCAGGTCAGCGCAACACCATGGAAGTGGTGATGGATGCCAAAGGCTGGGACGAAGACACCTTCTCCCTGGTCTCCGAGCTGGATGCCGCCGAGCAGGCTGCTGCACTGTCTGACAACAACATCGATGCCATGGTGTATGTGGTCGGCCACCCGAACGGTTCCATTCAGGAAGCCACCACCACGGTGGATTCACACCTGATCCCGATGAACGACGACGATATTCAGGGCATTGTTGACGAATATCCCTACTACTCCACGTCTGTGATTCCCGGCGGTCTGTATAAAAACAACCCCGACGATGTCGAGACGTTCGGTGTGGCGGCGACGTTCGTGACCTCAGCGGATGCCGACGACGATGTGGTCTACGAAACCGTTAAAGCGGTATTCGACGACTTCGACCGCTTCAAGCGTCTACACCCTGCCTTCGAAAATCTGGATGCCCAGGACATGGTGACGGAAGGCCTGTCTGCACCTCTGCATGATGGCGCCAAGCGCTACTACGTCGAGCAGGGCTGGATCGAAGAGTAAGGTTATCGGTACTGGGTGTTAATCACCGACTGAAAGATGCGCGCGGTCTCTCACGGGGCCGCGCGCTGTGTTTGGAATGTCACCTGGATTGATCCAGGGCTTCTTATTGGCATTCCTCATTGTCATCCAAATTTTTGCAGGGCATGCATATGACAACGGATAACACCAAGACCGGTGGGTCAAATGTTGATCTTGAAGACCTGGTGACTTCTACGGACTCCGGGTCTCGTAAACCGGCCGGAATGCCTGGCAAGCTGCTGGTAGGGATTGCGGCGGTGTGGTCACTTTTTCAACTGTGGATCGCGTCGCCATTGCCTTACATCGTCGGCTTCGGGGTGTTTAACGCGACGCAATCTCGTTCGATTCATTTGGCCTTTGCGCTGTTCTTGGCGTACATGGCATACCCTGCGCTCAAGCGGTCGCCTCGCGATCGTATTCCACTGCAAGACTGGGTGCTGGCGGCGGTGGCCGCATTTTGTGGCGCCTACATGTTCATCTTCTACGAGGGCTTGTCGGAGCGCCCTGGCGCGCCGCTGCTGATCGATGTCGTCGTCGGGGTGGCGGGGATTTTGCTGTTGCTGGAAGCCACACGACGTGCCCTTGGGCCGCCGCTGATGATTGTTGCCTCCGTGTTTTTATTCTATTCGCTGGCCGGGCCCTGGATGCCAGGCATGCTGGCCCACGGTGGTGTCAGTCTTTATGGACTGGTTAACCATCAATGGCTAACTACCCAAGGGGTATTCGGTATTGCGCTGGGGGTGTCCACCAGCTTTGTCTTCCTGTTCGTATTGTTTGGTGCCTTGCTGGATAAAGCGGGCGCCGGTAACTACTTCATTAAAGTCGCGTTTTCGCTGCTTGGGCACTACAAGGGCGGCCCGGCCAAAGCGGCGGTGGTGGCGTCGGGCATGACCGGCTTGATTTCGGGCTCCTCGATTGCCAATACGGTGACCACTGGCACCTTTACCATTCCCATGATGAAACGCGTGGGCTTCTCCTCGGAGAAGGCCGGTGCTGTCGAAGTCGCCTCCTCGGTCAACGGGCAAATCATGCCGCCCGTGATGGGGGCTGCCGCGTTTCTGATGGTCGAGTACGTGGGTATTTCGTATGTCGAAGTCATCAAGCACGCATTTCTGCCCGCGTTGATATCCTATATCGCGCTGATTTATATCGTTCACCTGGAAGCCCTGAAAGCCAATATGCAGGGGCTTGAAAGCAGCAACCCGCCCAAGCCGCTCGTCCGCAAGGTGACGGGCTTTCTGGCCGGCCTGCTGCTGATGATGATCACGGCGTTTGCGGTGTACTACGGCCTGGGCTGGTTGCAACCAGTGCTGGGACCGGCTGCGCCCTGGGTCATCGGTCTGGCGTTGGCGGCGGTTTATGTCGCATTGCTCAAACTGGCCTCGGGCTACCCTGAGCTGGAAGTCGATGACCCCAATGAGCCGGTGGTCAAACTACCGCAAACCCGCCCCACGGTGCTGGTCGGTTTGCAATACATTCTGCCCGTGATCGTATTGGTGTGGTGTTTGATGGTCGAGCGCCTGTCCCCAGGGCTATCCGCTTTTTGGGCCACGGTGTTCATGATCTTTATCATGCTGACCCAGCGCCCGATTACCGCGTATTTTCGTGGCCGCAGCGATATTGCCTCCGACCTGCGTGAAGGCGCTATTGACCTGTGGAACGGACTGGTGACCGGCGCCCGTAACATGATCGGTATCGGCATTGCGACGGCGACGGCGGGTATCATTGTCGGTGCGGTTTCCCAGACAGGGGTCGGACTGGTGTTGGCCGATGTGGTCGAAACCCTGGCAATGGGCAACCTGTTGCTGATTTTGCTGTTTACCGCGGTACTCAGCTTGATCCTCGGCATGGGGCTGCCGACCACTGCCAACTACATCGTGGTATCGGCCCTGCTGGCGCCAGTGATTATTCAATTGGGGGCTCAAAATGGCCTGCTGGTACCACTGATTGCCGTGCACCTGTTTGTGTTTTATTTCGGCATCATGGCGGACGTCACGCCACCGGTGGGGCTTGCCTCGTTTGCGGCGGCTGCCGTGTCCGGGGGCGACCCGATTCGCACCGGTTTCCAGGCGTTTTACTACAGTCTGCGCACCGCAGCGCTTCCCTTTCTGTTCATCTTCAACACCGACCTGCTCTTGATTGACGTGACGCCGCTGCAAGGGATATTGATCTTTGTGGTGGCGACCGTGGCGATGCTGATTTTTGCTGCCGCGACTCAAGGCTTCATGATTACGCGTAACCGCTGGTATGAGTCGGTTCTGTTGCTCGTGGTGGCCTTTGCGCTTTTCCGTCCGGGCTTTTTCATGGACATGATTCACGATCCTTATCGGTCTACCGAGCCCACCGAGTTCGTTGAAACCCTGGGTAATGTCGATGAGGGATCGTCGCTAAGAGTCCAGATTAGTGGTCAGGATGATTATGGCGATCCCTTGACCACCTATATTCTGGTGCCGGTGCCGGAAGGTGATAGTGGGCAGGAGCGCCTGGATAATCTGGGACTGATGCTGTTGACAGAAAACGATGAAGCCATCGTCGATATGGTGACCTACGGCAGTGATGCGGCAGACCTGGGCTTTGATTTCGATCAGGAAATCGTCGAAGTGCTGGCACCGGTGGACCGCTGGACAAAAGAGTGGATCTGGATACCCGCTCTCGCCATGTTCGCTCTGATCGTCATGCTACAGCGCCGTCGGCGGGACGCCGAGGGTCGCACTACCAAGGCCAATGCCGCGTGAGGAGGGGCTGTCATGTACCACAAAATTTTACTGCCCGTTGATCTCAATGAAGAAAGTTCATGGAGCAAGGCGTTGCCCACGGCCATCGAGCTGTGCCAGACGTTTGACGCGTCGCTACACGTGGTGACGGTGCTGCCGGACTTTAAGATGCCCATGGTGGGGGCGTATTTTCCTAAAGACTTCTCCAAGAAGGCGCATGAGGCCGTCAAGGACGCCCAACATGCTTTTATAGAGCAGCACGTGCCTGAAACCATCAATACCCAAAGCGTGATTGTCGACGGTTCACCGTGGGAGGCGATCATCAAGGTCGGTAAACAGCTGGATATCGACCTGATCGTCATGGCCTCGCATACCAAGCGCAAGTTTGTCGATTACGTACTTGGGCCCAACGCCGAGCATGTGGTACATCATGCCAAGATGTCGGTCATGATTGTCCGCTAGTTGCCCGAAGGGGATATCGCAGTGAAGGCATTTTTATTGAGAGCCGTCCTGCTGGCGTTCAGCATTCCGCTGGCGGGGGTCGCGTCCACGTCAGTTGAAAGCCATTCGCCGACGGGGCCGGTGATTCTGAAAGTTGTGGGTGATATTGCCCACACAAATGTCGATGACGAAGCGCATTTCGATCGCAAGATGCTGGAGCAACTGCCGCAGCATGATTTTGCCACGACCACGCCCTGGACCGACAGCCGGAATCATTATGAAGGCCCGCTGATGCGCGACTTGCTGGCGCACTTGGGCGTGGAGGAGGGCAACGTCAATGTACTGGCGCTGAATGGCTACGAGGCTGAAATTCCGGTCAGTGATTTTTATGACTACGATGTCATTCTGGCACTCAAACGCGATGGTGAGGCGATTCCAGTCCGAGAATACGGCCCGCTTTGGGTCCTGTATCCCTTTGATCAGGATGACGCCCTGCTGAGTGAGAAAATGCGCTTTCGAGCCGTCTGGCAGGTGATGCTGATTAATGTCCTCTAGCGTTCCCTTGACGCATTATCCTCGTTTGCTGCGCTACCCTTGGCGCTTCAAACTGGTTGCCATGGCCGCGGTAGTGCTGTTTGCGGCAGCCCTGGTCGTGGCGACAATCGCCGCCTGGCGGCAGGATAACCTGACCCAAACACTGCGTGAAGACACTTCCTGGGTGGTTTATAAGCTGGACCGCGATGCGGTCCAGTTGCTTAATCAGCTACTCAACGCAACCCGGGGGCCGATAGCGCCGAGTGCTCAGGATGAATTGGAACTGGGATTTGAGCTGCTCTATAGCCGCCTTACCTTGCTCAATGAAGGGGAAGTCAGCGAGTTGCTCAACCGCATTGAGCCTGCGCGCCAGCTACTCGATGATATCCAGCAGCAGCTTGACACTCTCGACCCGATGTTCGAGCCCCACGAAACTCTCGAGCAGATGCCGATCACCGCGTTGGAAACCGAGCTGCAAGCGCTGACTCGGCTCACCGAACGGCTGGTGATCACCATCAATGGTTATCTGGCAGAGTCTGCCACGGAAGAGCGCGCCCAGCTTAGCCTGCTGTACAAGCTGTTGATGAGCCTGATTATGGCAATGAGCCTGGCGGCATTGCTGGTGGTGGTCTTTCTGGTGCGGGAAATGCGCGAGAGCGCCGCTGCACGGCGAGACCAGGAAGCGATGAGCCGCCAATTGGAAGTCACCGCCGAGCAGGCCCAGGCAGCCAATCAGGCGAAATCCGACTTCCTCGCCATGGTGAGTCATGAAATTCGCACGCCGCTCAATGGCGTCATCGGAATGAGCGAATTGTTGCGTGAGCCCGCCAATCGGAGGCAGGTCGAAGATTACGCCAATACGATCTATGACAGTGCCAATCAGTTATTGGCGATGATCAATGAAATTTTGGACTTTTCCAAAATTGAAGCCGGTCATCTTCGTCTTGAGACGGCAGCCACTGCGGTCAAGCCGCTGGTGGAAAGCGTCGTGGCGCTGTTCAAGCCAAGGGCTGAAGCCAAAGGGCTGATGCTCACGACCGAGGTGGATGAACAGGTGCCTACCTGGGTAATGGTGGATGCCGGTCGTCTTCGGCAAATTCTGCTCAACCTGCTGGCCAACGCCATCAAGTTCACCGATGACGGGGCGGTCTCTGTGCGGGTCTCGGCCACGGCTGACCACTTACACTTCGACGTCAGTGATACGGGCTGCGGCCTGAGCGATGTACAACAACAGCGTCTTTTCGAGCCTTTCCAGCAGGCCGATGCATCGGTCGCCCGGCGTTTTGGCGGCACCGGCCTGGGGCTGGCCATTTCCAAGCGGTTAAGCGACGCCATGGGGGGGCAGTTGAGTGTTGATAGTCAGCCGGGTGAGGGCAGCACCTTCCGCTGCCAACTACCCCTGGAGGAAGCGACGCCCCAGCAGCGCACGGAGCTGCCAGCCCCTTCGGCCCAGCCACATTTCGCCGGTACGTCACTCCTACTGGTGGAAGACAACGCTATCAACCGCAAAGTCGCCACTGAATTGCTGGCGCGTCTGGGCTGCGATGTGGTCTGTGCTGAAAGTGGCCATGATGCGCTGGCCATGGTGGCGGCTCAGCGTTTCCACCTGATTTTTATGGATATTCAGCTCCCCGATATGGATGGCCTGGCTGTCACCCGCAAGCTGCGTGCACAGGGCGGTTGGCTGGTCGAGGTGCCCATCGTGGCCATGACCGCCGGTGGTGTTGAGGACGACCGGCAGCGTTGCCTGCAGGCGGGCATGAACGACTACATCACCAAGCCGCTATCAACGAATGCGTTGAGCAACGTTCTCGCGTTTCAGTTGGGTGAGGCTACGGACGCTTCTCTGCAATCCACAGCGTCTTCAAGCGATGACACCCTGCTCAATGGGGACACCTTGGCCAGCCTTTCCAGTAACCTTGACGGGGAGCATCTGCGCGAGCTTATTGCCCTGTACCACCGGCAAGTCGAGGATTATCTGGCACAGTTTACGGCTTACCTCGAGTTTGACACCTTGTCCGACGAGCACACCCGACAGGTTGCACGTCTGGCCCATCAACTGCGCGGTGAAGCGCTGAGTATCGGGGCGCAGCAGGTGGCGAAGCACGCCAAGCGGCTCGAGATATTGGTCGCCAAGACGACGGCTACCGACGAGCTGAATCACGCCCTGGGTGAGCTGCGTCAGACCGCCGCGCGTACGCATTTGGCGTTGGAGAAATGGCAGCGTGACGACTTCTCTCGCTAACCACGGCACTGTGGTGGTCGCCAGCCGATCGGCAAATGCCGAGCAGGCAGTGCAAGCATTGGCCGAGGGCCTCAGCCATGCCGATCTTGGCGGCGTCATTTTTTTCTGCAGTGCCGAGTATGATCTGGATCGGTTATCGGCCGCGCTGGACCGCGCTTTTCCGACGGTCCCGGTCAGTGGCTGCACCACAGCAGGCGAGATTACCCCCGAGGGGTATGATCGCGGCAGCATTGTAGCGATTGGCTTTGATCATCGGGTATTTGCCATGGAAGCGTCGCTGGTCGACGATCTGGACCGTTTCGCGCTGAGTGACGCCCAGCCGCTGGTCGATGACTTGACCGAGCGCTGCCGTCGCCGGGCGCTGGCACCGGTGAACGAGCACAGTTTTGCGCTGACCTTGCTGGACGGGCTTTCAAGCCGTGAGGAGCAGGTGCTGGCGACCCTGGACGCAGCCCTGGGGCGTATACCCAGCTTCGGCGGCTCCGCCGGTGACGATAACCACCTGGCCCACACCCATGTATATGCCAACGGGCGCTTTCACAGCCGTGCCGCCGTGGTCGTCATGATCAATACGTGCCTACCGTTTGAAGTGTTCTCGACCCATCATCTGTTGCCGTTGGCGCATAAGCTGGTCGTGACCGAAGCGGACCGCGATCGCCGCCGCGTGGTGGAGCTGAACGGCCTTCCTGCGGCCAGTGTCTACGCTGACTTGGTCGGCGTCTCGCTAGATGCCCTCGTGCCCGAGGTATTTGCACGGCACCCCCTCGCGGTACAACTTGGGGGACAGCATTTCGTGCGCTCGATTCAGCGCGTGAACGACGACGGTAGCCTAAACTTTTACTGTGCGGTGGAAAACGGCATTGTCCTGACGGCAATGCAGCCTGCTCCGTTACTGGATGATCTCAATCGCATGCTTGACGGGGTGACGGCGCGGTTGGGGCCACCGTCGCTGATGATTGGCTGCGACTGCTTCTTACGCCGCATGGAGCTGGAAGCGGTCGACCATCTTGAGCAGGCCTCGGCACTGCTGCGCCGCTCGCGGGTGGTAGGGTTTAACACCTACGGTGAGCAGCACCACGGCATGCATGTCAATCAAACCTTTACAGGAGTGGCACTTGGCACTCTTCCAACTCTCGACGGGTGACGACACGACACTCAGCCCCGAGGCTTTACGCGAAGAAAATCGCCGTCTGCGCAAAGTGTGTCAGGCGTTGATGAGCCGTGTGGAATCAGGCAGCGGTGCCGATGGCGCGCCTTACGCGGCTTTTGAGCGCTCCGTTCTGCTGGCCGAACAGGTCAAGGAACGCACTGATGCGCTACACCGTGCCCTGGATGAGCTGGGGCAGGCCAACGCCCGTCTACAGGCGGCAAAAGCCGATGCTGACGCCGCCAACCTGTCGAAAACCAAGTTTCTCGCGGCCGTCAGTCACGACCTGCTGCAGCCGCTTAACGCCGCCCGGCTGTTTGTCAGTGCCCTGGAAGCTCATTCCTTGCCCGAGGCATCGACGACGCTGGTCGGCCATGTGGGGCGCTCGTTGAAAGATGTCGAAGGGCTGCTGGGCACGCTGGTGGATATTTCGCGTCTGGATGCGGGGGTGCTGCACGCCGACAAGGCACCCTTTGCGGTCAGCACTCTGCTGGATGCCTTGGCGGAGGAGTACCGTCAGGTGGCGGCCGTGCGTGGCTTGAGCCTGCATTACGTGCCGTCGCATGTCATGGTGGAGTCAGACCTGGCGCTGCTGGCAAGGGTGATCCGTAACTTCTTGAGCAACGCCGTGCGATATACCGAGCAAGGCCACGTGCTGTTGGGTTGCCGCCGCCGCCCAGAAGGGGTGGAGATCATGGTCGGTGATACCGGCCCAGGGATTGCCGAACAGCAGCGCGAAGCGATCTTCCTCGAGTTTCAGCGCTCCCCGGATGCCCAGCGCCATCACAGCCGAGGGCTGGGCCTCGGTTTGGCTATTGTCGACCGCATCAGCACCATGCTGGAGCAGCCGGTAACGCTGGCCTCTCGGTCCGGGCATGGCTCGCTGTTTTCAATCACCGTGCCGTATGCGTCTTCCCATGCCGCTTCGTCCCGACGTAGTGCTGAGCCGAGAGGGGCAGTGGCAGACGATGACCCCGGGTCGCCGCTTGCTGAGTGCGTGGTGTGGGTCATCGATGACGATGAGGCGATTATCGATGGCATGCAGGCGCTGCTGGGGAGCTGGGGCTGCCGGGTTAGGGCGGCGGCCACGGCCAGTGCGCTTGAGGCCACCAGTGACGGCGAGACCCCTGACGTCTTGCTGGTTGATTATCATCTTGGCGATCACCGGGAAACAGGCTTGGCGCTGGCAGCGCGCCTGCGCCGTCGCTATCCAGGCTTGGCAGCGGTAGTGATTACCGCCAACCATGATGCGCAACTCAGCCGTTCCGCCCGCGAGGCGGGCATGCACTGCTTGTTGAAACCGTTAAAGCCGATGCGCCTGAGGATGCTGCTGGTCAGCCTGCTAACACCACAGGGCAGCCAGGGTTAGCGCGTCGTGCGGCTGGCCAAGTAAAGCGGCAGGTTTGCCTCGCCTGCCATCACGATGGCATGGACGCGGCTGGTGGCTTCCAGCTTGCGCAAGATCGCCGAGACGTGGGTTTTGACGGTCGTCTCGGCAATGCTTAGTTCGCGGGCGATCAGCTTGTTCGACATGCCCTGGGTCATGCAGCTCAACACCGCAAGCTGTTTGTCGGTCAATCGGTCGAGCTTGTCACCTGCCGGGTGCTCGGTGGCTGCCGATGGCCTGGATTCGGCCAAGGGCCTTGCTGAGGGAGGACGGCGCATGACATCGGAAGGCAGATAGAGTTGCCCTTCGAGAATCTGGGTGAGCGCACTAATCATGGCCTCTCTAGGGGTTGATTTGGGGATGTAACCCACAGCGCCCAGGCTGATCGCATCCAGTACTAGCTGACGCTCCTGATGCGCCGAAATAATCGCCACCGGTAGCCAGGGAAACGCCTCGCGCAGGTGGGTCAGGCCGTCGAGGCCTTCCGCATCGGGCAAGCTCAGGTCGAGCAGCAGCAAGTCCAGGCCGTCGTGCTCGCTAATCAGCGAGATGGCGGCGGCTAGGCTATCGGCTTCCAACAGTTGGCTATGCGGCAAGCCGCTGTTGACCACCACCTGCAGCGCGTCGCGAAACAGCGGATGATCGTCTGCCACCAATAACGAATACATGGCGTCTCCTACCAAGGGATGAGGGCGCATCCTGCCAACGGGGTATATCGCGTTGCGCCCGTCTGACCAACACTGCATGAGCAACCTTTAATAATCATAATACGCAGGAGCTCAATAATGATATACGCCAATCCTGGTGATGCTGGTTCACTGGTATCATTCGAAAAACGCTACGGCAATTACATCGGCGGCGAGTTTGTCCCCCCGGTGAAGGGCCAATACTTCGATAACGTCAGCCCGGTTAACGGCCAGGTGTTTTGCGAAATTCCCCGCTCAAGTGCCGAGGATATCGACAAGGCCCTGGACGCAGCCCACAGCGCAGCACCTGCCTGGGGCAAAACGTCGGCACAAGAGCGCAGCAATATTCTGCTCAAGATCGCCGACCGCATCGAACAAAACCTGGAAATGCTGGCCGTTGCCGAAACCTGGGATAACGGCAAGGCGGTGCGCGAAACCCTGAACGCTGACCTCCCGCTTGCCGTTGACCACTTCCGCTACTTTGCTGGCTGCATACGCTCCCAGGAAGGCACGGCGGCAGATATTGACGGCAACACGGTGGCCTACCACTTCCATGAACCGCTGGGCGTGGTGGGGCAGATTATCCCCTGGAATTTCCCGATTCTGATGGCTACCTGGAAGCTGGCGCCTGCGCTGGCGGCGGGTAACTGTGTGGTGCTCAAGCCTGCTGAGCAGACGCCAGCGTCGATTTTGAAAGTGATGGAAGTGATTGGTGATCTACTGCCGCCTGGCGTGCTGAATATCGTCAATGGCTTCGGTGCCGAGGCGGGTCAGGCACTGGCGAGCAGCAAGCGTATCGCCAAAATCGCCTTTACCGGCTCCACCCCGGTCGGCTCGCATATCCTGAAGTGCGCAGCTGAGAACATCATTCCCTCCACGGTCGAGCTGGGCGGCAAATCCCCCAATATCTACTTCGCCGATATCATGAACGCCGAACCGACGTTCATTGATAAAGCGGTCGAAGGCCTGGTGCTGGCGTTCTTTAACCAGGGCGAGGTGTGTACCTGCCCCTCTCGTGCGCTGATCCAGGAAAGCATGTACGACGAGTTCATGGCCAAGGTCATCGAGCGTACGCAGACCATCAAGCGTGGTAACCCGCTGGATACCGACGTACAGGTAGGCGCGCAGGCGTCTCAGGAACAGTTCGACAAGATCATGTCGTACATGGATATTGCCCGCGACGAAGGCGCCGAGTTCCTCACGGGGGGTAACAAAGAGACCCTGGACGACAGCATCAACAGCGGTTACTACATTCAGCCCACGCTGCTGAAGGGTAATAATCAGATGCGTGTCTTCCAGGAAGAGATCTTTGGCCCGGTGGTAGCGGTCACCACCTTCAAGGACGAAGAAGAGGCGCTGGCGATTGCCAACGACACCGAGTTTGGTTTGGGCGCCGGCGTGTGGAGCCGCGACATGAACGTCGCCTTCCGCATGGGCCGGGGCATTCAGGCCGGGCGTGTCTGGACCAACTGCTACCACCAGTACCCCGCCCACGCGGCCTTTGGTGGCTACAAGAAATCCGGCGTTGGTCGCGAAACCCACAAGATGGCACTCGAACACTATCAGCAGACCAAAAACCTGCTGGTCAGTTACGACATCAATCCGCTGGGCTTCTTCTAAGGCCTAGCGATTTATAACATGTCAGCATAAGCATCCCGGCCATGTGTGCAATGCATGGATTGCCGGGATGCTTTTTTGTTGTCCGCATCTGCCCGTTAGGCAGCGCTATCCAACCAACGGCGCGCCATACGCTCGGCGTGGGCAAGGTTGCTGACGACCGCTAACTTACCTGCTTCACGCTTAATGCCTGCGCGTTTGATTTTCAGCGCCATCCGCGGCGGCAGTCCAACAAATATAACGCCTACGTCTTGCTCACCCAGTTCCCGTCGCAGGCTGTCCAGCGCCACCATGGCGGTGGTATCCAGGCTCGGCACATTGCGCATATCCAGCACGACAATCCGAATGCTGTGGTCAATGACTCTTAGCGTGGCAATGGCCTTTTCGGCCGCGCCAAAAAAAAGCGGGCCACTGATCTTATAAAGCGCCACTTCCGACGGGAAGTATTCATCGGTGTCGGGTGCCGCCAAGCGCCGGGTATGGGTCAACTGAGCCATACGGCGAATAAATAACGCCGCTGCCAAGCCAATGCCGACCGCCACTGCGATAACCATGTCGAAAATCACCGTCAATGCAAAGCAGATTACCAGCACGGCGACATCGCTGGCGGGGGCGCTTTTCAGCGTATGCACAAAGTGGCGCACCTCGCTCATGTTCCAGGCAATGATAAACAGCAGGGCGGCCAGGGCGGCCATGGGAACGTAACCCAGTACACCCGCCAAAGCGACCACGGCAAGCAGTACCACCAGCGAATGCACCACCGCGGCGACAGGGGAGCAGGCACCGCTTTTGATATTGGTCGCGGTGCGGGCCAGGGCCGCGGTAGCGGTAATGCCGCCAAAGAAAGGCACCACCATATTGCCCAGGCCCTGACCAATTAGCTCGGCGTTAGGATCATGGCGGGTGCGGGTCAGGCCATCCGCCACCGCGGCACACAGCAGTGACTCAATGGCCGCCAAGAGCGCAATCGCCAGTGCCGGACCGAGCAACGACTGAATCAGCGCAAAGTTGATCTCAAGCGGTGCGCCATCCGCCCCGGGAAAATGCCATGGTGCCGAAAAACCAGGCGCGAAGGGGGGAATGCCACCGCCGGTTTGGCCTTCGAACTCCCAGCTAAAACGTGAGGCGATGGTATCGACTTCAACGCCACTCATCATCAGCAGCGCGGCCATCAGCGTCCCTATTGCCAAACCCACCAGTGGGGCAGGGACGGGGGTATTCAGGCGGGGCCAGATTATCAGCGTCGCCAGGGTGATAAGCCCGACACTGACCTCTGCGGGTGAAAGAGTGGGTAGCGCCTGGCCGATCAGCATCAGGTTATGCAGGGTGCTATCGCCAAGCTCGACGCCAGACAGACCCAGAAAGTCCGGCAGTTGCAATAGCGCAATCACCACGCCGATACCCGCTGTAAAGCCGAGAATCACCGGATAAGGCACGTACTGAATCAGGCTGCCCAGCCGCGACACCCCCAGTGCGACCAAGATGGCACCCGCCATTAGTGTGGCAATCAGCAGCCCACCCAGGCCGTGGCTGGCCACGATGGGAAACAGGATGACCACAAAGGCGGCGGTAGGGCCGGAGATATTGAACCGCGAACCGCCAGTCAAGGCGATCACCGCACCTGCCACGATGGCAGTGTAGAGCCCATGTTGAGGAGGGACGCCGGTGGCAATTGCCAGTGCCATGGAAAGCGGTACCGCCACTACGCCAATCGTGAGCCCCGCCATTATATCGCGCTTCAATTTGCCAAGGGTGTATCCTTCACGCCAGGTGCGGATGAGTGCGCTACCAGGCACTGGAAAAATGTAACGCGAACGGGACATGCGATAGGCCTCCTGGGTGGCAAGCAAATCAACCTGTTACGTTACTCTGCTCATTGAATTTGCACAACGGGGCGTTATGCATGATGGGCATTTTGCGATGGTTTGCCGCAGGCAACTGTCCGGTGGACGTTAAGCTATCGCCGTTGCAGTTGCACAGGCTGACAGTTTCGCCAAGTTGTTCGATGAGGCCGATTCACAAAGGGTCTTTTACTTTACATTGGAGTCTGTGTGACCGATATAGAAACGCCGGATCTTCACCAGCAGCGCCTGCTGTACGTCGCCGAGCAGCTCCGAGCAACCCAAGCCCATAACGTATTGGATTTAGGGTGCGGCTCTGGAGGGTTGTTGCAATATTTATTGCAGGTGGAGCAGTTTGAGCGCGTCGTCGGCGTGGAACTGGACGGTGAACTATTAGCGCAAGCCAAATTTCGTCTGGCGGATTTACCCCGAGCCAAGCAGTGTCTGGAGCTAATTTGTGGCTCGTATACCGATGACAAACAACCGCTCAAGCACTTTTCAGCCGCGGCGATGGTGGAAACCATTGAGCATATCCCACCTGCGCAACTGTCGGCTTTGGAAAAAGCGGTGTTTGCCAACTTTCGGCCTGCCTACCTGGTGATTACCACCCCCAATGCCGACTATAACCCGTTACTCGGGTTAGATGAGGGCGAGTACCGAGATCCGGACCATAAGTTTGAGTGGTCACGAGGGCGTTTTCAGCAGTGGGCAAGGGGCGTGGCCAAGCGACATGGCTATCGAGTGCGCTTCACCGGTATTGGCGAGTGGCATGACGCACTGGGTCAGCCGACCCAGTTGGCTCACTTTACCCATACGCTGACAGAAAAAACGCCCTCCCAGTGATATGCCGCGGTTTTTCTATGAACACAGGGGGCACAGGCTAGAGAGGGGGAAAGCAGAAAGCGGGTAGTCCTTAGCTGTATAGTTCTACGCACCATACTTCTGGGTCGCTGAATGCCTGTGTTATTGCTTGTCTGTTACTCAAAAGGATTTCTTTAATCACGCTTTTCGGTTGGTTTCCACATTTTAACCATATGACTAACGGTGGGCCGCCCCACAGAAGGCTGAATTCATGGAAATCTGCATCTAACGTGACAATCGCGTATTGGTGATCCTTTGCATAGCGCCATATTTGTTGATCAGACGCGGCATCCAACCCCAGGAGCGCGACTTGGCTGCTGCCGGGGAAGAATTCGTCCAAGTGCTTAACCAGACGATAAGAGAGATTTTGGTCAAGAAGTAGTTTCACGCAGCATGTATAACCGTCAGGTGATGTTCGCGATCAGCTGCATAAGCCAAGCAGGCTTGAATTTGCTCTGCGCTTAGTTCCGGAAAGTCATCGAGAATTTCCGCTGCAGGCATGCCATTCGCGAGCCAGCCCAACACATCGTAAACGGTTATCCTCGTCCCCTTCACACAGGGCTTCCCGCTTCTCTTGCCTGCTGTTATCTCGATATGCTCACTGTAATTCATGATCAGCCAAGGGTAATTGGATTGTGAAATTCATTTTGATCCTTGGGGGATAGAGGCGTCAAGAAGGGAAAATTGAAGGCTTTTTGTCAACCGTTGTCAGAATGAAGCGTCAACAGTCAAATCATTCCATTGCAAGCTCGTGATGGTGCGCCGCCTGAAGCACTCAGGCGCTTGATGGCCCCTGCCATGGCGGCATTGCCATCTTCCTAGTGTCCCTGATGGTCGCGCACAAAAATCCCGGCACTCAGGCCGGGATTGATCTGTTGGCTTAAACGCTCGCGGCGTTACATCTGGGAGTCTTCCGGCGGTTCGCCGATGGTGCCGGGCATTGCCTGCACGTGGCCCATCTGCTCACCGGCCAGGGTGAGGAAGTGCAGGTGGCGCTCGTACTCGCTCACCAGATCGCCAATCACCTGACCACGGGTATAGCCGTTGAGGTCTTTATCCTGACCGCCTTCGGCAAGGAAGACATCCAGCCGCACGTAGAAGTCGTCGTCCGCCGGGATGAAGCTTGGCGTCCGCATGCGGTGCGGGCATACCTGGTAGACAAAACTGGTGGCGTCGCCAAAGTCGACCTGCAGCATCAACTTGGGCAGTGATTCGCCCTCCAGCTGCTCTTCGCTGACGTTAGCGGTCTGGCCACGGCTCTCAAGCTCCTGGGCAAACTGCGTCATGGCCGGACGAATCGAGTGCTCGATGGTGGCCGCCGCACCTGCACGGTTGGACGTGTCCAGCGCCCGGTCAAGGCGCTCGCGCCAGTCACCTCCGGAGGCGCCGCCGGCAATCATGCGGCGTGCATCGGCCTTGCTGCCTTCAAGCTTCAGGGCTTTGACCATGCCCACCATGATGGCAAAAATCACCAGTGAGAACGGCAGAGCGGTAATCACCACGGCACTTTGCAGCGCGTTCAGGCCGCCTGCCATCAGCAGCGCAATGGTGATCAGGCCAATGATGGCTGACCAGAAAATCCGCAGCTTGATCGGCGCGTCGTGGTTCACGTCGCTGAGAATGGACGTAAAGTTGGCCAATACCAGCGCGCCGGAGTCTGCCGAGGTAATAAAGAATACAATCCCCAGGATAGTGACCACAGCCGCTGTAATGCCGACGTACGGATAGTATTCAAGCAGGGTGTAGAGGGTGGTTTGCGGCGTATTGAGTGCCTGTTCGCCAAGCTCCGTGATGCCCTGGTTGGCGACGAGTTCGATACCGCTGTTGCCGAAGATCGACATCCATACCATCATGAAAGCCAGCGGGATAAACAGCGCACCGGCAACAAACTCACGAATGGTGCGGCCACGTGAAATACGCGCCAGAAACAGGCCGACAAACGGCGTCCAGGCAATCCACCAGCCCCAGAAGAAGATCGTCCACCACATTTTCCATTCTTGAGCGCCTTCACCGTCAAACGCATAGGTGTTGAAACTGGCGGCCACAAACCCGGACAGGTAATCACCTGCGTTGTTGACCACTTTATCCAGCAGCATCAGCGTATCGCCGGAAAACAGCACAAACAGCATCAACGCCAGTGCCAACAGCATGTTGAATTCGGAGAGTCGGCGGATACCTTTCTCAACGCCAGTGACCACGGAAATCGTCGCTAACACCACGACCAGCACAATCAGGATGATCTGCACGGTGAGGGTTTCCGGCACGTCGAACATGTAGTTCAGGCCGTAGTTGAGCTGCATGACGCCAATGCCCAGGCTGGTCGCGATACCGAACACGGTGGAAATCACCGCGGTAATATCAACCGCGTTACCGATAGGACCATGGATGCGCTTGCCCAGTATGGGATAGAGAGCGCTGCGAATTGCCAACGGCAGGCGGTGGCGGTAGCTGAAGTAAGCCAGCGCCATACCCATCAACACGTAGAGTCCCCAGCCGGAGAGCCCCCAGTGCAGATAGGTTTGAACGACGGCATTACGCATGGCGGCCTGGCTTTCAGGGGTCAGATCCGGTGGCGCCAAATAGTGGGCAACCGGCTCGGCAACGCTGAAGAACAGCAGATCGATACCGATACCCGCGGCAAACAGCATGGCCGACCACGACAAGAGGGAAAACTCCGGTCGTGAATGGTCAGGCCCCAGCCGAATGCTGCCGTAGCGCGACATGCCAATCAGCGCGACGAATACCAGGTACGCGACAATCGCCAGCATGTAATACCAGCCAAAGGTTTTGCTCACCCAGGCAAGGCCAGCATCGAAAAAGGCACCGGCCTGCTCGGTGAAGAGCATGGTCAGTACCAGAAAGACCACAATGCCTGCCACGCTACCGTGGAATACCACGGGGTTGAGGCGGTCTCGGGAGGGTAGAACGGGGTTGTCTTTCGCCATGGAGGCGGACTCCTGTTGTTAGACAATAATGGAATAGCGATCAAGCAATTTTATTTTGAATGAACGTTCAAATAAAATACGCGCTTTACCCTTTGCCTTCAAGTCTGTGTTTCAGTTCCCCGTATTGCTTCGTTGACTGGCACCAAGGGCGAGCCTGGGTGGTCAAGCGCGCTACATGGTCAGGCTAGAAATAGAAATGCCCGGCAGAACCGGGCATTAAGCGTATTGGCGATGACATAAACGCGCTTATTGGCTATCGTCTTCGTCACCATGATGACGTTTGCCGCGGCCTTGGCGGTATTCTTCACGGGCCTCGTGCATGGCGTTGCGCAGCGCTTCCTGCTCGTCCTCGGTCAGAATCTCGTTCATACGCGTTTGGTGAGCGTCGCGAACGTCTTTCATTTCATCACGAAATGTTTCGTGGGCCTCGTTCAGTGCTTGCTGCTTATCCTCGCTGAGCTCCGCACGTTCATAAACGTCCTGACGGTGCTCTTCCATTCTCTCTTCCATGCGCTCGCGGTCATGGTGAGGTTTCTCGCCGTCGTGATGATCCGCCTGGGCGGTCGCGGCCAATGGCAATAAGGCGGCGGCGAACAGCGCCGGGGCAACGAATTGACGAAGTGAAAGGGTCATGACGTATCTCCTGGTGGGTTGACGCTATAAGTATTGTCCGGCCGGGTGCAAACCCTTTGCAGGGAGTGTGCAATAATCGTGATCTTGGTAGGCTCGCTGAGGGGGCAGGGGATCGTTCAAGGAGAAATGCTGTGTTGAATATATCGCGGTGGTCTTGCTTACGACGTTGCAGTGCCGTGAGTGCCTTGGCGTTGCTGTTGAGCGGCTGCGGTGTAACGCATCTTGCCAGCCAAGGTGAGCCTGCCAGTAGCGCTGACGAAGATACCCATCAGGCGTTGTCCTACCAGCGCCTTCCGCCCACCCCCTATACGCCTGATGCATGGCCTGAAGCGCTCAACGCCGAGGTCTTTTTACCAGCGTCACCTAACCGGAGCCGTCGCCCCGCAGCGCTGATTGTCCACGGTGGGGGGTGGCGCAATCGTGGCCCTGAAGATATGCGGGGGATTGCCGAGCAGCTGGCTGCGCAGGGTTATGTGGCGGTGAATATCGAGCACCGCTTTGCGCCGAGCTACCAGTTTCCCGCCCAGTTGCATGACCTGCAGCAGGCGATGGCCTGGATACACACCAACGCGGATGAGTGGCAAGTAGATACGCAGCGCATCGTGGGCGTAGGCTTTTCATCCGGCGCGCACTTGGTGAGCTTGCTGGCACTGGCAGGATCGGAAGGGCCGCTGGCGGAGCCCTACGGAGGGGAGCAGAGCCGCTTAGCCGCCGTGCTGGCCGGTGGCCTGCCCAGCGATCTGCTCAAATTTGATGACGGGCGCTTGGTGGTCGACTTTATCGGTGGTACCCGCGCTGAAAAAAATCAGGCTTACCGTCTCGCTTCCCCCGAGCGCCAGATAACGCCGGACGCGCCGCCGTTTTTTCTCTTTCACGGCACCTGGGATCAGTTAGTGCCGGTCGACCATGCGGAAGACTTTTATCAAACGCTGGTCGACAACGGCGTTGAAAGCGAGCTCTACCTGCTGCATGGGCGTGGCCATTTCGCCAGCTTTCTGCTGCGCGGTGGCGCGATAGAGGCGGGGATTGCGTTCCTCAACGACCAGGTTTCCCCCTGAGGCGTACTGGCCGCTAACCTTCCGGCTGGTACTTGTAGCCGACCCCGTACACCGAGCGGATAATCTCCTGCTCGGGGAGCGCTTCGTGGATTTTCTTGCGCAGCTTCTTGATGTGGCTGTCCACGGTGCGCTCCGAAACGATCCGGTTGTCCCGGTACATGTGGTCCATCAGCTGCTCGCGGCTGAAGATACGCCCCGGTGCCTGCATCATCACCCGCAACAGCTGAAACTCCACGGCGGTCAGCCCGAGGTCGTGACCCTGTGCCAGCGCTTGCCAGCCGTCTTCATCAAGCGTTACCAGCGCCTTGCTCGCCGCTTGCGGGGTATTGTCGGCCGCCGCCTGGCTTCGCCGCAGTACCGCCTTGACACGGGCAACCACTTCGCGCGGGCTGAACGGCTTGCACATGTAGTCGTCGGCGCCCAGTTCAAGCCCCAGCAGGCGATCCACCTCCTCGACCTTGGCGGTCACCATGATAATGGCGATATGCGGCCACTGGTGGCGAATTTCGCGGCACAGCGTCAGGCCGTCTTTGC
This sequence comes from Halomonas sp. G11, assembly GCF_001663515.1. NCBI lineage: Bacteria > Pseudomonadati > Pseudomonadota > Gammaproteobacteria > Oceanospirillales > Halomonadaceae > Halomonas > Halomonas sp. G11. Next base: position 86,854 of record NZ_LYXG01000044.1, on the reverse strand, counting down.
CGGGCAGCATCAGGTCGAGCAGGATAAGGCTGGGGGTCTGCTGGTCAAGCCACGGCATCACATGGTCGCCGTGGTCGAGGGTGGTCACCTCGAAGCCATGGGTGGTCAGGTAGTCTGCCATCAGGCGGGCAATTTTGGGTTCGTCTTCCACGACCAGTAAAGAGGCATTATCCATCATGGGCAAGCTCGCTTTAAGAAAAAGGACCGGATTAATTATCGGTGTTCAGCAACGGGAAGCGAAGTGTCCAGCATAATCCACCCAGCGTCGAATGAGATGCCGAAAGGCTGCCGCCATGGGCGTGCACCAGGGCGCTGGCGATCGACAGGCCCAGGCCGCTGCCGCCGCTTGAACGGCTGCGCGAGCCTTCGACCCGATACAACCGTTCAGTGAGGCGCGCAAGTTCGCTATCGGGCACCCCTGGCGCGCTGTCTTGCCAGCTGACCACGGCCTCGTTCCCGTCCTGGGTCAGGGTGACGTTGAGTGAGCCCGGGGCGCTGGTATAGGCGCAGCTGTTATCCATCAGGTTATCCCATAGTTGGCGCAGGCGCTGGGCATCGCCGCGAATCATGATATCGGGGGCGATCTGCCGGGTCAGGCTCATGTCGCTGTCGTTCAGCCAGCGTTCGGCATCGTCCAGACGTCCCGCCAAGGCATCGCTTAGGTTCATTGGCGCCAACTGGATATCCAGCGCGCCAGCATCGCTTTGCGAAAGCAGACGCAGATCGGCGACCAGCCGTTCAAGCTGATCCACTTCCTGGCCGAGGGACCCAAGGCTCTCCTGGTTCAGCGGACGAATGCCATCCTGCATGGCTTCAATTTCACCGCGCAACACCGCCAGCGGGGTGCGGAGCTCATGGGCGGTGTCGGAGACCCAGCGGGCACGGGCGTTGCGACTTGCCTCCAGGGTGGCTGCCAATACGTTGAAATCGCGGGCTAAAAGCGAAAGTTCGTCACGGCCACGCTCAGGCAGGCGGCTTAAGTAATCACCTTCGGTCAAGCGCCGGGTGGCAGTGGCGAGCGCCCGCGTGCGTCGACCCAGCCACCAGGAAAGTCCCCCGGCCAGTAACAAGGAGGCGACACCCAGCGAGAGAACGATAATCATCAGATTGCGCTGCTGACGTTCCAGGAAGCGGTTTTCCATGCGCTCCATGACTTGTTGGGGCGGGCGAAACCCCAGTTCGCCGATCTCTTCGTCATCGCTGCGTAGCGTGAGCCAGTGCCAGTTGCTCTGACTGGCATTGTGGGGGGGTATCACAAAACGTTCATCGGCATCGCGCAGCACAAAGTCCTGTGCCTCGCCGAGTGGGCTAGGGCGGTCGCGGTGCTCCTGACCCAGGGCGTGACGCACGACCATCGGCCAGCGTTCCGGTGAGCGCTCGAGCCATGCCCAGCTTTGCCGGGGCTGCCAGCGCGTGACCAGGCTGTCGGCCAGCAAGGTGGCCCGGCGCTCCTGAGCCTGATTAAGATACTCAAGAAAGCCTCGGTCGATGCTGTACGAGACGGCCAGAAAGGCGCCAGTGGAAATCGCCACATTGACGCTCAGGATGATCAGGAACAACTTCAGCCCTAGCCGCGAGAAGCGCCAGCGAAAGCGCCCCAGGGGTGTGCGCAACGAGATCAACGACATTAGCTAGCTCCTGCCGAATGCGGCTGTGGCGGGGTGCGTGACCGCTCGCGCAGATTCTCGAGGCTCAGGTAGAGGCACGGCACCAGAATCAGCAGAATCAGCGTGGCGAAAAGCATGCCAAAGCCCAGCGAGATCGCCATGGGAATCATGAAGCGCGCCTGCCGGGACGTCTCCAGAATCATCGGCGCCAGCCCCAAAAACGTGGTCAGAGTGGTCATCATGATGGGGCGCAGCCGACGGGTGGCGGCGGTGACGATGGCTTCACGCGCCGCCATGCCCTCGCCCCGCTTGCGGTTGGCATAATCGATCAGCACCAGGGCGTCGTTAATCACCACGCCGGAGAGTGCCAGCATGCCGAGCAGGCTGATGATCGACAGTCCGAAGCCCATCAGCATATGCCCGCCAATCGCCCCGACGATACCAAAGGGGATCGCGGCCATCACCAGTAGCGGTTGCAGATAGCTTTTGAAAGGGATCGCCAACAATGCATAAAGTGCGGCAATCATCAGCCACATGGAGGTGCGCAACGTCGCGAGGTTATCGGCGGTATCCTGCTGGCGCCCGCCCAGGGTGACCTCAAGCCCCGGCCAGTTGGCTTCCAGGTCGGGGAAAATATCCGTCTGTAGGGTGGCGAGCACCTGGTTGATGGGGAGGTCGTCCTCGGCATCCGCCGTGACGGTGATAACCCGCCGACCATTAATCCGCTCAAGGCCGCTGGAGGCCTGGCTCAGCGAGATATCCGCAACCCGGGAAAGCGGCACGCTGAGGCCGTCGGGCGTGCGCACCGGCAGGCGGTAGAGTTCGTTCAGACTATTGCGGTTTTCTTCGGGCAGGCGTACCTCGACGCTGACTTCGCTGCGCCCGACAAACTGTTCCAGGGCCGTGGCCCCCTGCAGGGGGCCGCGCAGGGCCTGGGCCAGGTCGCTGCCGCTAAGGCCCAGCGAACGGCCTTCGGAGGAAAGGCGCATTTCAAGTTGCGGTTTGCCATCGCCCAGGCCGCTGTCGATATCGATCAAGCCGTAGTTGCTTAGTGAGTCGGCCAACTGGTTGGCCGCTTCTTCGAGCACCTGGGTGTCAGGGTGTGACAGGCGTAAGCTGAGCGCCGCACCGCTACCGGGCCCGCCTGCATCCGAAGCAAAGCGCACCGACTGAGCGCCCAGCAAGTCGCCGGTTAGCTCGCGCCACTCCCTGGCAACTCGCGAAGGCGGCCAATCCTCAAGGCTGTCTGGCGCAATCTCCAATTCTACCTGCAGGCTTTCACCGTCCAAGCGGGTATGGGTGCTGCTGAAGTGCAGAGACGCCTCGCGTTGACTCAGTCGATCGCCAGCATCCAATAGCTGTTGGCTGAGCTCGCGGCTAACGCTGATATGGCTTCCAATGGGCAGTGTCACGCTGGCCTCGACCTCATCGGACTCGACCCGAGGCATCAGCGAGAAGCCAAGGCGTCCGCTCATGCTCCAGGCAAGCGTCACCAGCAAGATGACGATTCCCAGTGCGACGGTCAGCCAGCGGACATTGAGCGCCCGCTGCAAAAAGGGCTCGAACTGATGATAGGTAAAGTGATGAAGCCCGCCTTGCATGCGTTGACGCAAGGCTTCCAGCGGGCGTTGCCAGGTGGGTGTCTGGCGGGGTTTACGGCTATGGGCCAGGTGCGCGGGCAGAATGAACAGCGCTTCGGCCCAGGAAATCAGAAAGACGGTGATGACCACTACCGGGACGGTCGCAAAAATCAGCCCCAGGAAGCCGGGCAAGAACAGCAGCGGTAGGAAGGCGACGATGTTGGAAAGAATCGCAAAGGTCAGTGGCGTGGCGATTTCCCGGGCGCCCTTGACCGCTGCATCGCGCAGCGAATAGCCCTCTTCACGGTAGCTGTAGATGTTTTCACCCACCATGATGGCATCGTCGACCACAATGCCCAGTGCGATGATAAACGCGAACATCGATATCATGTTCAGCGACACGCCGATCCAGGGTAGGAATAGCATCGCGCCCAGAAATGCCGTGGGAATGCCAAGCGTGACCCAGAAGGCCAAGCGCGCTTCCAAAAACAGCGCCATTAATACCAGGACCAACGCCAGACCCATCCAGGCGTTTTTCAGCAGCAGGCTCAATCGGTCTTCGTAGACAGCCGAGCTGTCCCGGGAAATATCCAGGCTGACACCTTCGGGTAGCCCGGCACGCAGGCGCTCAAGCTCGCCGTTGACGGCTTCTGAAATGCTGGTCGGCGTTTGGTCGCCAATCTGGTAGACGTCCACCGAAAGGCCGGGTTGGCCGTTATAAAACTCCTCACGGTCGGTCTCGGCAAAGCCCTCGCGGACCTCGGCGATATCGCCAAGTCGAATGGGCATACCCTGGGTACTGGTGAGAACCGGCAGCTCGGCGAAGGCAGCGGCGCTGTTTCGTCGCCCCTGGTAGCGCACCAGCCATTCACCTTCGTTGGTGGTCAACTGGCCGCTGGCCAGGTCCAGCGCTTCCTCACCAATCACATTGGCAAGCGCCTGGTGATCCAGGCCGTAGCGTTCAATGGCTTCATCATCCAGCAGCACCTGGATTTCCCGGGCGCGATTCCCCGATAGCTCGGCACGGGAAAGGCCGTCGGTGGCCTGTAGTTCGGCGCGGACGTTTTCCGCGGCATCGTGGAGCGTGCCCAGGTCGGCCTGACCGTAAACCTGCAGGCTCAATACGCTTCGCGCACGACCGGCCAGGGTGAAGCGGGGCGGGTCAGCGGCGTTGGGCAGTGTCGTGATCGCGTTAACCGACTGCTGAATATCCTGATAGGCGCGCATCACGTCGATGCCATCCACCAGAGTGGCGCTGATATTGGCGCTACCCTCGCTGGCGCTGGATGTCAGTTCATCGATGCCTTCGACGTCGGAGATCGCTGCTTCAACGGGCAGCAGCAGGCTCTGTTCGATATCTTCCGGCGTGGCACCCGGGTAGCTGATGGTGACCTGGACCACCTCGGTTTCAAATTCCGGGAAGATCTCCTTCTTGATTGCCAGCGACGCCATGAGCCCGCCGACAATGAACAGGACCATCAACAGGTTCGGGGCAACGCCATGGTCGACCATCCACGCCAGGGGGCCTTTACGCAGCATCAGCTGTCACCCCCGTTGTCGCCCGAGGGTATGTCGCCGCGTTGTCGGATACGAACGCGCTGACCTTCCCTGGGCTGGGCCAACCCCGCTGTCACGACGCGTCGGCCGTCGGCCAGGCCGCTGCTGACCAATGCCTGATCCTGGCCGCGATAGGCCAGGGTGACGTGACTACGCTGCAGGCGGTCATCATCGTCGACCCACCACACCTGTTCGCCCGGCCGCAGCGCGGCGGAGGGCAGGGCGATGAGGTCAGGCCGGGGGCTGGTGGCAAACGAGACGCGCAGCACATCACCCAAGCGCAGAGCCGGGCCTTCGGTGTTAAGCGCCAGCGGGTCATCAACGGCAATCAGTAGCTGCGCCTGCAGGCCGTTTTCTTCCAGCGCGGGAAGAATGGACACCAGTGTTCCATGGCGCTGCGCGTCTGCAGGCCAGCCGCTGCTCGACAAGCTGACACGGCTGCCTTCCTGGAGCCAGTCAAGCCATTCGCCTGGCAGCGAGGCGCGCACCCAGAACTGCTCGACGCCCACCAGATGCAACACCTCGGTGCCCTGGCTCAGCAGGCTGCCCGCGCCGACCAGGCGCTCCTGTACCATCGCCTGCCAGGGCGAACGCAGGGTGGCTCGGTCCAGGTTAAGCGCGGCCTGGTCGCGGGCAACGCGGGCCTGGGCAACCAGCGCCTGAGCCTGGCGCAACTGGGGCTCGCGGAGGACCAAGGCGCGGCGTTCGGCGGAAAGCTGGCGTCCGAAAGACTCATACTCACTGCGGGCGCGTTGCTGCTCTGCCTGTTCAAGTGCCAACTGCGCCTGGGCATCGGCTAGCTGAGCCTCGGCATCTTCCAGCGTCAACTTCAGGTCAGCCTGGTCGATGTACGCGACGGGTGTATCCTGTTCGACCACCTGTCCAGGCACCACGCCTTTGGCAAACCGTTCGAGCTGACCGGCGACCCGGCTGGCGAGCATGGCTTCCTGCTCGGCCTCAACGCGGCCAAAGCCCTGCAGATCAGGAGAACGTGCGGTGGATGATACGCTGACCACATCGACCAGGGGTGGCGTCGGTTCGGGTGGGGGCTGGCGTTCGATACGCGGGGGCTGAGTGACGATCCACCATGCCAGTGCCGCCCCCCCTATCAAAACAAACAGCGCGACCACCGCGCTTGGCCGAATGCGACCATGCTGTGATGGTGAGGGAGGTTGATGATCTGTCATGGTCGCGGGTTATCCATTGGCCGAAATCGAAACTTAGAGCTATTGGGGCGTATCATGCTAGCATCACCCTGTGTCACGCAGCGATTAGGTAAGCAATGTGTAAATTGCGTGCAACTCGCCCCGCGCAGCGCCCATCTTGTCGCAACGTGGCTCAAGGCTACTTGGCTGACACTTTATTTGCTAACAATAGACTGACTGGTCTACTTTTGATGATATGAAAAATACCGCTACGCGCGACAAGCTCATTGAGACCGGTGCCGAACTGATTGGCCAGCACGGCTATAATGCCACGGGCATCAATGCCGTTTTAAAAACCTGCGGCGTGCCGAAGGGGTCGTTTTACCACTATTTCTCGAGCAAAGAGGCGTTTGGTCTGGCGGTGATCGATCAGTTTGCGACGGCCTATGACGCACAGCTTGCCGAGCTTCTGGGAGACACCACCCTACCTGCGCTTGAGCGGCTCAGGCGCTATTTTGCGGCGGGTCGTGAGCATATGTGCGATTGCAATCATGCGACCGGCTGCCTGATTGGCAACCTTGGGCAGGAGCTTTCCGGGCAAAGCGATACCTTTCGCGACGCTCTGGATCGCGTTTTCCAGCGCTGGGAACAGTATTTTGTCGCTTGCCTGCAGGACGCTCAAAAGGCCGGCGAACTCAGCACGGCCTTGCCTGCCGATAACCTGGCCAGCTTTATTCTTTCCGGCTGGGAAGGCGCGATTCTGCGGGCTAAAACGCTCAAGTCTGTCGAGCCGATGGAGCAGTTTGAGACGATTCTGTTTCAACAGGTGCTGGTTTCTGACGATTAATGCCTGGCTCTGAAGTGATGCTCATCAGCTGCCACATCGTTTTGAGTGGCAGCGATCAGGGCGTCATCCAGGGAAGGGTCTTCCGGGTTTATCAAGCCGCACTGTGCCAGCGCTTCGCGCAGGCTGACCTGCTCATCCAGGCGCTGATACACCACCCGCACACAGCAGGGCATGCGTTCGCTATTATCCGCCACGCCCATTTTCAAGCCAGTCAAACGCGTCACCTGACTCTGAAAGCTCGGAAACAGAATCGTCTGGGTGATTTCATGACCGTTGAGCGTTTCGTGGTCGACCAAAAAGAGCCGATCAGCAAGCTTGACCGCGGTGCCTACATAGCGGTTGTGGCACGAGCGGGCGCCAGGCAGGGTCTGCATCCGCTCGGTGCGCTGATAGACCACGCCGCCCTCCCGTGCTTCCAGGCAAACCAGGGTCCGCATTAACAGCCCCGGCCGCGACATCGAGCGATAAAGCTCAAAGTAGCGGCCGATATAGCGCTCCATGCCTTCGCGGCCACGCTGAATCAGTGCGTTAGGCCATGGCAATGTGGTTGGGTCTTCCCTGTTGAGCTGTCCGGTTTGGACCAGAGCACGAAAATCAGAGTGGGAAAGGGCAATATCACCGGTGGTGACACCAAAAAAGTGGCAAATGCGCTGAAGCGCCGCATGGCTGGGTCGATAGCGCCCACTCAGGTAGCGGTTAAACTGAGCACGATTGATCGCCAAACGCCGACAAACTTCAGCAATGGACGGGTAGTAGCTGCAGAGCAGGCGCAGGTTGGCCACAAAATCGTCATGCATGGGGTGACTCGATTCTCTTAGTGTCGTGGCTGCCTAATGTGATGGCTCACACTTCAGAGTGCAACGGCCACGTACTAGGGCCGTCGCGCCCATTAATCAATCTTTTGTTTAAAAACCTTCCAAGACCAGTTTGCCAATCGTACTGTTGCTCTCAATAAGGGCGTGCGCGCGTTTTAGATTCTCAGCGTTAATGGGGCCTAACACCTTGCCTAAGGTGGTTGTTAGCCTTCCATCATCGACCATGGCCGCCACTTCTGTGAGCAGATCGTGCTGCTTGGCAATGTCGTCAGTGGTGAATAACGGGCGGGTAAACATCAGTTCCCAATGCAGTGAAAGACTCTTCATCTTGAGCTTCCGCACATCGATCAGTTCAGGGTCATCAATCAGTGCCAATTTGCCCTGGGGGTTAAGGGCTTCAATTATGGCCTCGAAGTGGTGATCGGTTTGATTAAGGCTGATCACCATATCCACCCCGTCAAAGCCCGCCGCCTTAAGCTCTTGATCAAGTGGCTGGTGGTGATTAATCACCGCGTCGGCGCCTAGCGACTTCACCCAGGCCTGGCTTTCGGGCCGAGACGCTGTCCCGATGACGGTAATATCGGTGAGCTGTTTGGCAAGTTGCACCAGAATTGAGCCCACGCCGCCTGCTGCGCCAATCACCAACAGGCTTTTGCCTTGGGTGTTGCGCATTCCCAGTTCCAGGCGATCAAACAGCAGTTCCCAGGCGGTAATCGCAGTTAGTGGAAGCGCAGCGGCTTGATTGTCCGAGAGGCTTTTCGGCGCCAGGCTGGCGATGCGCTCATCGACCAGTTGAAACTCGGCGTTAGAGCCCTGGCGGGCAACGTTGCCCGCGTACCACACCCGGTCGCCCGGCTGCAAACGGCTAACCGCACTCCCTACGGCATCGACGATGCCCACCGCATCATAGCCCAGCACGCGCGGCTCGCCGACTTCCGGCAGGGCGCTACTACGCACTTTGGCATCAACGGGGTTAACGGAAATGGCGCTCACTGCAACGCGAATATCGTGGGCTTCCGGGGCTGGGGTGGGTAAGTCGATAGTCTGCAGCGCATCGGGGTGATCAATGGGCAGGCTTTGGGTAAAGGCGATCGCTTTCATAATGGTGGGTTCCCGTGAGTTGTCGTTGCGCCATCATGCCTGGATATCGGGTTGCTAAAAAGGGGACTAGATATTGCGCGCTCGGCCCGCGCTCATGGCTGAGCGCCACCCGCAGTTTGCGATTATCCCCCGGCGAGCGCGCATTCTACTTGTTAACGCTACGGAATAGGCGATTCGCGAGACTCCCCAAGACGAAGCGGGTGAAAAACTGGATAATGGCGGCCATTCGCCGACCGGCTCATGTATTTAACCGCCCAGGCACACTCATTACCCCGGACACCCGCTCATGGAAATCAAAGTCAACTACCTCGACAACCTCCGCCTGGAGGCCAAGTTCGACGATTTTACGGTCACCTCCGACCAGCCGATTCGCTACAAGGGCGACGGCTCGGCCCCAGGTCCTTTTGACTACTTTCTGGCCTCATCGGCCATGTGCGCCGCCTACTTCGTCAAGGTGTACTGCAACGCGCGGAACATTCCCACCGAAAACATCCGCCTGTCGCAAAATAACATTGTCGACCCGGAAAACCGCTATAAGCAGATTTTCAAGATCCAGGTCGAACTGCCGGAAGATATCTCCGACAAGGATCGCGAAGGCATGCTGCGTTCCATCGACCGATGTACGGTGAAAAAAGTCGTCCAGACCGGCCCCGAGTTTCAGATCGAGGTGGTCGAGAACATCGACGAAGACGCCCAGGCATTGCTGATGGGGGCGCCGGAAGGCAGCCGCACCTACATCGAAGGCAAGGACCTGCCGCTGGAACAGACCATTGCCAACATGAGCGCGATTTTCGCTGATCTGGGCATGAAGATCGAGATCGCCTCCTGGCGCAATATCGTGCCTCACGTGTGGTCGCTGCATATTCGTGATGCGGCCTCGCCGATGTGTTTTACCAACGGCAAAGGCGCCACCAAGGAGAGCGCGCTGTGTTCGGCGCTGGGCGAGTTCATCGAGCGCCTGAGCTGTAACTTTTTCTACAACGATCAGTTCTTCGGCGAAGAGATTGCGAACAGTGAGTTTGTTCATTACCCCAATGAGAAGTGGTTCAAGCCGGGGCCGAATGACGAGCTGCCCGCGGAGATTCTCGACGAGCACTGCCTTGCGATCTATAACCCGGAAGGCGAACTATGCGGCTCCCACCTCATTGATACCAACTCGGGTCGTGAAGACCGCGGTATTGTCTCGCTGCCCTATGTGCGTCAATCCGACGGCGAAACAGTCTACTTCCCCTCCAACCTGATCGAAAACCTGTTCCTCAGTAACGGCATGAGCGCGGGCAATACCCTGGTGGAAGCCCAGGTGCAGTGCCTCTCGGAAATTTTCGAGCGGGCGGTCAAGCGTGAAATCCTCGAGCAGGAGTTGGCTCTGCCGGATGTGCCCCAGGAGGTGTTAGCCAAGTACCCAAGCATAGTCGAGGGTATTAACGCTCTGGAAGCCCAGGGGTTTCCGGTGCTGGTCAAGGATGCCTCCATGGGCGGGCAGTTCCCGGTCATGTGCGTGACCTTGATGAACCCGCGCACCGGCGGTGTGTTTGCCTCCTTTGGCGCCCACCCAAGCTTTGAAGTGGCGCTGGAGCGCAGCCTGACCGAGCTGCTCCAGGGCCGTAGCTTCGAGGGCCTGAACGATCTGCCGCTGCCGACCTTCAACTCACAAACCGTGGCTGAGCCGAATAACTTTGTTGAACACTTTATCGACTCGGTAGGCGTGGTTTCCTGGCGTTTCTTTAGCGCCAAGCCCGACTTTGAATTCAGCGAGTGGGACTTCTCCGGTAGCAACGAGGAGGAAGCCGAGACGCTGTTTGGTATCTTTGAAGAGCTGGGCGCGGAAGTGTATATGGCGGTTCACGAGGACTTGGGCGCGCCGGTGTGTCGTATTCTGGTGCCAGGCTACTCCGAGGTTTATCCCATCGAGGATCTGATCTGGGACAACACCAACAAGGCGCTGGATTACCGCGAGGATATTCTCAACCTGCACCGCCTGGATGACGACCAACTCACCGACCTGGTCGAGCGCCTGGAAGACAGCCAGATGGACGATCACACCGATATCATCACCTTGATCGGTATCGAATTTGATGAAAACACCGTGTGGGGGCAGTTGACCATTCTGGAGCTGAAGCTGCTGGTCTATCTGGCGCTGCAGCGTCATGAAGAGGCGCTGGACTGCGTGCAGATGTTCCTCCAGTACAACGACAACACCGTCGAGCGTGGCCTGTTCTATCAAGCGGTGAACGCGGTGCTGGAAATCGCCCTGGATGACGAGCTGGAGCTGGATGATTATCTGCCCAACTTCCAGCGCATGTTTGGCGAAGAGACCATGGCAGCCGTTGTTGGCTCGGTGGAAGGCTCCGTGCGCTTCCATGGCCTAACGCCCACCAACATGCGGCTAGAAGGCCTGGAACGCCACCAGCGCTTGATAGAAAGCTATAAGAAGCTTCACGCGGCTCGGGCGACGAGAGCAGAAGTGTAAAGAAACAACGCCACTCCTTACATCACGCTAAACAAAAAGTGCGCGGCCCCAAAAGGCGCGCACTTTTTTTGTGATGCACTCTGGTGCACTCGCTGATGCAGTTACTGCATACAACTGCAACGCTGCGCCAAATTTCATCCTGCCCCACGCTTGGTAAAACGTTCTCCGCGGCGCGCATTCCAAACGCGCGATTTTAAATAGCCACGTATTCCAACATAACGCTAATACAACAACGCGGAGAGAATCACATGCTCGATATGCTCAATGACCTTCTGTGGGGGAAGGTGCTGCTGGTGCTGCTGGTGGGGGTTGGCATCGGTTTTACCGTTGCGTCCCGCTTTGTGCAGTTTCGCTATTTCAGTGAGATGTTTCGTATCCTGGGCTCCGGCCAGGCCTTCAAGCGCAACCAACACGGCCATTTAAGCTCGTTCCAGGCGCTGGTGCTGTCTGTAGCCGGGCGTGTCGGTGGTGGCAACATCGCCGGTGTGGCGGTGGCGATTACGCTGGGTGGCCCAGGGGCAATTTTTTGGATGTGGTTGGTGGGCTTGATGGGCATGGCCACCAGCTTTTTGGAATGCACCCTGGCACAGACCTATAAAGAGGCCGAAGGTGACGGCACCTATCGCGGCGGTCCCGCTTACTACATTGTGAAAGGGCTGGGTAAGCAGTGGCGCTGGCTGGCAGCGTTCTACTCGGCACTGCTGCTGTTGACCTTCGGTTTTGCGTTTACCGCACTGCAATCTTATTCAGTGGCGACCTCTTTCGGTGACGCTTTCGGCGTGCCGGTGCTGTATAGCGGTATTGCTCTGGCGATGCTCGTCGGGCTGATTATCTTCGGCGGTATCAAGCGGATTGCGCGTATTTCCGAAGTGTTGGTGCCCTTTATGGCGGTGAGCTATATCGCCATTGCGCTGTTGGTCATTGCCATGAACATCGGTGACATTCCGGGCATTATCGCGCTGATTGTGAAAAGTGCTTTCGGCCTTGAACCGCTGATGGGTGGCGGTATTGGCGCGGCGATCATGATGGGCCTGAAGCGTGGCCTGTTTTCCAACGAAGCGGGCCTGGGTAGTGCGCCCAATGTGGCGGCAGTGGCCTACGTACCGCATCCGGCTAACCAGGGTATCGTGCAGGCATTTTCGGTCTTCATCGATACCGTGATCATCTGTTCCGCCACGGCGTTCTTGATTCTGCTTAGCGGCGCTTATGACCCCGCTGTAGGCGCTGGCGTTGAGGGGATCGCGCTAACTCAGGCCGCATTGGCCGACCATGTGGGCGAATGGGGACGCACCTTTGTCAGCCTGGCGCTGCTGCTGTTTGCCTTCAGTACCATTCTGTACAACTACTATCTGGGCGAGAACAGCCTCAACTTTTTCAGCCGTGACAACCAGAACCTGTTCAATGCCTTCCGAGTAGCCATCGTGCTGCTGGTGTGCTGGGGCGCGACCACCGATTTGGGCACCGTATTCGGCTTTGCCGATGTCACCATGGGGCTTCTGGCCGTGGTTAACCTGCTGGCGCTGATCATGCTGTTCAAGCGCGGCCTGCGCATTTTGAAAGACTTCGACGGGCAGCGTCGTCAGGGCATCAAACAGCCGATTTTTGATGCTAACCAGCACCCGGATCTCGATCTGGATCCCAAAGCCTGGGAACTGGACCCCGAAGAGGCTGATGCATTAAAGCAGCGCCTGGAAGGGGTGCCTGCGAAGTAAGCAGTTAACTGGAACGTATTGCTAAGACAAAATAGGAGAACCCATGCCCCGCGTACTGATGCTCTATACCGGTGGGACCATTGGTATGCAGCCATCGCCACAAGGTTATATACCCTGCGCGGGGCTGGCCGAACGCCTGGCGGCGCACCTGGCGCTGGGTGACCCTTACCGGCTGCCAGCGTTTGATGTGATTGAGATACAGCCGCTGATGGATAGCGCCGAGCTAATGCCAGTTGCCTGGAACCGTCTGGTGGCGCTGCTGGAAAGCCACTGGCCCCACTACGACGCCTTTGTGGTACTCCACGGCACCGATACCATGGCGTACAGCGCCGCTGCACTTTCGTTTATGCTCGGTGCGTTGAACAAGCCGGTGATTTTCACCGGCTCCCAAATTCCCTTGGGTGAGGCAAGAAGCGATGCGTTGAATAATATCGTCAGCGCGTTACAGCTTGCGGCTCACCCCGCGACACCTTGCGAAGTCAGCCTGGCGTTTCATGACCGGCTATTGCGCGGTAACCGGGCGCGCAAGGTGCGCACTCAAGGCCTGGATGCCTTCGACTCCCCCAACTTTCCCTGGCTCGCTGAACTGGGTATTGGCGTAAGTTTCCCCCAGCCCTCGGCACTGCTGAGCGGTCTGCCCAACTTTGCCCCTATTGAGGTGGACGACGAGGCGGTCGCGGTACTGCCGCTGCATCCGGGGATGTCGTTGCGCCGGGCAAGGGCGTTGCTGGCTGATGGGCGTCTGAAAGGCCTGGTGCTTTACAGCTACGGCGTTGGCAATCCGCTTAGCTTTGGAGGCGAGCTGCTTGAAGCCCTGAAAGCGGCCAACGAGCGCGGCGTCGCGCTGCTCAACGTGACGCAGTGTGCCCAGGGCGAGGTGGTGCAGGGCGCCTACGCCACCGGAGCCGCGCTCAATCAGGCGGGCGTGATCGCTGGAAGCGACATCACACTGGAAGCCGCCCTGGCAAAGCTCACCGTTTTACTCGGCCGCGGACTAACGGGCCTTGCATTGCGAGACTGTCTGAAAAGCGCGGTAAGGGGTGAGTGCCGTCATACTGATCAATGAACGTCGGGTATCGCTAACCCGAAAGCGACAGAAAGAACAGAATAAGCGGCGGTGACAGCAGCGAGAGAATAAACCCGCTGACCACGGCGATGGGAACGCAGGCCACGCCGCCGTGTTGTTGAATGACGGGCAGGGTGAAGTCCATGGAGGTGGCGCCGCCGTAGCCGATGGCCAGCGCCGTGTGGCGGTGGATCACCAGCGGAATCAGGATAAATGCCAGCAGCTCGCGGGTCAGGTCGTTGAAAAACGCCACGCCCCCCATCAGTGGCCCCAACTGGTCGCCAATCAGGATCGCCGACAGCGAGTACCAGCCAAAGCCTGCGGCCATGGCGAGGCCTTCGTTCCAACTGAGTGACAGAAGCGGGGCGGCCAACAGGCCTGCCAGTAGCGAGCTAAGCGCCAGGGTGACGGCAATGGCCAGCCCCAGGCGATTGAGCAGGATCTGCTTGAGCGGCATGCCCGAGTTGCGCAGCTGGCAACCGATCAGCGCCAGAAGGCCATAGAGAACCCATTCGGCCAACAAATCGGCCGTGGAAAACAGACCTTCCCCAAACCGCGGGCCGGCCAACAGGCCGGCCATCACCCCAGCCGCCACTACGGCAACCAACAATAACGAGCCCTGCATCGCGGCGAGCTTGCTGGTCGGCGCATCCTTGACCACCGGTGACTGGCCTGCCTTTAGCGCCACCCTGCGCGACAGCCACCACAGCGCGACTAGGTTAAGCAGGGTGGTAATACTAAACAGGAGAAGGGTGTTGCCGCCCAGCTTGGCAAGCTGGTTGGACAGGTTTTCAAGCCCGGCCAGGCTAATGCCCATCAGCAGCAGGATGATGTAAACGGCACTGTTGACGGCATGGTTGATGCGCTGTTGCCAACGTAACGCGGGGACAGATACCAGGTAACCCAGCAGCAGCGGGAGAAGGACAATCAGTAATCCGGAAAGCATTTACGGCGTGTCGCCCCCGCTTGGGTTGAAGTCGGTCAGGGCAATCTGCGTTTCGCGCTCGCCGTCCTTGAAATATTCCGCTGAAAGCAACAGTCCGGGCCAGTCCGGATGAAAGCTCAGGTGAAGCTCACGGTCATTTTTTTCTGCATTGAGCATGATGACATTCAGTGCGTCGAACTCACCGGCGGGGACGTTGATGGGGGCTTGGCTTTCCATATAGTACTGGTAGTGCTCCTCTTCTCCCTCATGATCGAGAAAGCGCAGATCGCAGGGGGCCGATGCGCTGCAGTTTTCCTTTCCCGCACGACGGGAAAGGTCGAACAGAGCCGTTTGCCGATCAAGGGTCGTGAGCTGTTCTTCCTTGAGTTGGTAATCGTTGCCGATGCCAAACAGCGAGTAGCGGCTGTTATAAAGCAGTGCACGCGTGGCGTCGTCAGCGACGCTGAAGCGGCTGCGCTCTTCACCACTGACCACGGCAATCGAGAAGCGCATGTCGCTTAGCCAGTGGCTCTCTTCCTGGCTCAAATGGTGAGTAATATTGGCGCTTGGCCAGCCGTCGACCTTGAGCCGGTAGTGTGCCTCAAAAGGCTTCGGCGTCGAGAAAGCCGTGCCGGGCGACACATCGGCGACGGCCGTCGTCAAGCCGGTAAAACAGAGTGTAACCGCTACCGCAAGGCAGCGCGGGTACGTAAGAGGAGGTCGTAGAGCGCATCGCATTTTGAGTTTCCCTGACAAGTAGTAGTCCAGCCAACGGGGGTAGCCTAGTGCTATCACACCGTGGACGATAGATGCTTCAGGGTGTCACTCAGTTCCACCGGGTAATCGCTTTCACCTTGCTCCAATGCCGTCACCGAGGCAGGAAAACGCGGTAGGGCATCCGCCACGCGAGCCCTGGCTTGATGTGCTTGTGCCATCGTGTCGGGGATGATAACACCGTTTTGTACCACCGGGCTCAGTAGGGCTTCTCCGGGGACGTCGGTTTCATCGCGTTGGGCAATGGTGTCGCCAATATACCGCCCGGCAGCATCCTTTCGGCGGTATATCTGTTTGCGTGTCGGCAGGCTGATTTTGCCGGGGGAGTGCTTGGCCCTTGGCTGCCCGGCGTATTCAACCAGCTTGTACGAGAGATCGATGACCGGGGCATCTGCCGAAACGCCCATTTGAGTGCCTACGCCAAAGGCATCGATGGGGACTTCCTGGGCGACAAGCTCGGCAATGCCATGCTCGTCCAGGCCGCTGCTGGCAATGATCTTGATGTCGGTGAAACCGGCATCGTCCAGCAAGGCGCGGGCCTTGCCTGCAAGCTGGCCTAGATCGCCGGAGTCGAGGCGTACGGCACCCACCGATAAATCGGGTAGGTCGCGGAGCATGTCAATCACATGCCTGACGCCTTCCAGGGTATCGTAGGTGTCGACCAGTAAGGTGGTGTTGGGGTAGTGACGGGCGAAGGCACGAAATGCCGATGGCTCATCGTCATGGGCAAGAACATAGCTGTGCGCCATGGTGCCACTCAGCGGCAGGTCATGACGCAGCCCGCCGAGCACATTGCTGGTACCGTTCAGCCCGGCGGTCTTGTAGGCCCTGACCCCACGCACGGCAGCATCAATGCCGTGTACACGGCGCATGCCAAAGTCGACCACCGGGCGGTTGCCTGCCGCCCACACGATGCGGGCGGCCTTGGAGGCGAGCACGGTTTCCAGTTGCACGAGATTCATGATGAGGCTTTCCAGCAGTTGTGCCTCGGCGATCGGCGCGTCCACTTCAAGCAGCGGCTGATGGGGAAAAAGCGGCGTCCCTTCGGGCACGGTCCAGATGTCCCCGGAAAACCGCCAGTTCGCGAGCCAATTCAGAAAATCGTCGTCGAAGCGCCCGGTCGAAGCGAGTTTTTCAATGGCCGCATCGTTAAAATGCAGCTGGCTGAGTTTGGCCGCAGCGTGCTGCTGGCCGCAGGCGAGGATAAAGCGGCGTGACGGGGGCAACTGGCGGAAAAACAGGCTGAAAGTCGCGGGCGTGTCATGTATGCCCTCCTTCCAGTACGCCTGGATCATGGTCAGTTGGTAGAGGTCGGTTAATAGCGCCAACTCCTCGTCTGCAACGCTCAGCGTTAACGGTTCATTCATGCGCGTACCTCGGCCCCGGCAGCCTGCATTTCATGGCGGCAGCGCTCGACGGCTTCAGGGTCAGCCGCGGCGGATAGCGTTTCCAGCAACAGGGTCGTAAAGCCCTCACGGCAGGCGGCAAGCACCGTGGCATGAACACAGACATCAAGCGCCAGGCCGCAGACCACGACGCGCTGGATACCGTTTTCGCGCAAGTACTCGCCAAGCCCGGTGCCATCGAATGCCGAGTAGGCATCGGCGTTGAACGCCGTGGCCTTGCTGACGCGAATGACCTCATCGGGCAGGGTGAGGTCGGGGTGGAAAGCCGCTCCCGGCGTATCCTGAACGCAGTGTATCGGCCAGGGGCCGCCCCGGTGGCTAAAGCTGACATGGTCCACCGGGTGCCAGTCGCGGGAAGCCACCACGGTGGCACCGGCGTTCAGGGCGGCGGCAATCTCGGTATTAATGCCCGGCACCAGAGCACTGCCGCCGTTAATCGCCAGCGCACCGCCTTCGCAGAAGTCGTTTTGCATATCGACGACCAGCAGGGCGTCGTGGCGTTGATAATCATGGAGGGGCGACGTCATGGTACGTTTCTCCTTCGTTTACAAGGGTTTACTCCCTGTCCCGCAGGGACAGGATAGCACGCCGTCTGTTTCGGCCTTCAGTAACCGGCCTCAGGGTCAATAGTGGTGACGGTTTCCCCTGCTTCAAAGGCCTTTACGTAATCAATCACCTGGTCGATGGCGTCACTGAGGGGCGTGGGGGCGGCCATGTGCGGCGTGATGAGGACCCTGGGATGCTGCCACAGCGGATGCTCGTCGGGTAGCGGCTCTTCCTCGAAGACGTCCAGCAGGGCACCGCGGATGTGGCCAGGTTGGCTGCCGTTGCCCAGCGCTTCCAGCAGTGCCTGCTCGTCAATCAGGCTGCCCCGACCGGGGTTGATCACGCTGGCGCCATCGGGCAGCTTGGCAAGCCGCTCGGCGTCAAGAATATGCCGGGTGGCGGCGGTATCGGGCAGTATGGTGACCACCGTCTGCACCTGGCCCAAGAGCTCGTCAAGCCCGTCATCGCCATGGTGGCAGCGCACACCGGTGATCTGTTTGGGTGAACGGCTCCAGCCAAGCACCGGGAAGCCCGCCTGATGCAGCACATCGGCCACATAGCGGCCAATCGCCCCCAGGCCGAGTACGCCCACCGGCCATTGAGACTTCGCCACGACATTCTGCGGCTGCCAGTTGGCGTGCTGCTGTTGAGCGGTATAGCGGTCCATGCTGCGGTAGAAGTGCAGCACGCCATACAGCACATAGTCGGCCATCAGTTCGCCCATGCCCGCATCGCGCAGCTTGACGATGGGCACATCCGTTGGCAGACCCGGGGTTTTGAGCAGGTAGTCGACGCCTGCGCCGAGGTTGATAATGCCTTTAAGCTGGGCCTGCTCCTCGAGCAGATGCGCAGGCGCTTTCCAGACGGCCAGATAATCGGCGTTTTGACGCTGATCTGCTGGCGCATCGCTGGTGACGACCTGGGCATCAGGAAACGCATCGGCCAGCGCTTGTTGCCACTCGGCGGCCTCGTCTATGTGTACGACGATCTTCATTGCCTTGTCTCCCTCAGACGCTTGTTCGTTGCGTCTATCATGGGGAGCATCGTAAAGCGCTGCAAGCTTATATGCCCGTTGCCTTTGCAACACCTTTCTTAGCGGCGCTTGGCCAATAGGCAGGACCCCGGACGCTTGCCGACAAAGCGCGGAACGCCGATAAAGCGGTTTGAGAGGGATGTTTCAGCACCGATTCGCATGCCGTATGCACATTTTGTAATAAAGGCTTTGACCGGCAACCAAGGGTGAGTGCTAGTATCGGCTCAAGACGACATTGGCGGGCCTACTGTGGCGGTGGCCAGGTCGATCCTGTGGCCCAGCGGCGCTGGTTCTTAGTGATCTTTAATGGCGAGTTGCCCGATGACTCAGGTTTCCCTGCCCTTCACTCGTGAAGAGTATGCTAACCGCCTGTGGAAGGTGCGTGCTGAAATGGCTGGCAGAGGCATTGACGTCTTGATCGTCAGTGACCCCTCCAACATGGCGTGGCTGACCGGTTACGACGGTTGGTCGTTTTACGTGCATCAGTGCGTGCTGGTGGGCCTCGAGGGCGAGCCGGTATGGTTTGGCCGCCGCATGGATGCCAACGGCGCGCTGCTCACCTGCTGGATTGATCCTGAGAACATCACCTATTACCCGGATTACTATGTCCAGAATCCGGACATGCACCCCATGGAATACCTGGCCCAGTCGATCATGCCCGATCGGGGCTGGCACCTGGGCGTGGTCGGCATGGAAATGGACAACTACTATTTCTCTGCCAAGGCGTACTTGAGCCTGCTGAAAGAACTGCCCCATGCGCGTTTTATGGATGCCAACGCTCTGGTCAACTGGTGTCGGCAGATCAAGTCACCCCAGGAAATCGCCTACATGCGGATTGCCGCCAGGATCGTGGAAGGCATGCACTCGCGCATTCTGGAAGTAATGGAACCCGGGGTACCCAAAAGCAAGCTGGTATCGGAAATTTACCGCGTCGGCATCGAAGGCTGGAAAGACGAAAACGGCAAGGTGTTCGGCGGCGATTATCCTGCCATTGTTCCGATGCTGCCGACGGGGAAGGACGCCGCGGCGCCGCACCTGACCTGGGATGACACGCCGTTTCGTGAAGGTGAAGGCACGTTTTTCGAGATCGCCGGCGTGTTCAAGCGCTACCACGCCCCGATGTCGCGCACGGTCTTTCTGGGCAAGCCGCCGATGGATTTTATCCGCGCGGAGTCGGCGCTGCTGGAGGGTATCGAGAACGGCCTGGCAGTGGCCAAGCCGGGTAATCGGACGGCGGATATTGCCATGGCGCTGGGGGCGGCCATGGATAAATATGGCTTCGACCGCGGCGGCGCTCGCTGTGGCTACTCGATCGGACTCTCCTATCCGCCCGACTGGGGCGAGCGTACCATGAGTCTGCGCCCGTCAGACGAGACCATCCTGCAGCCGGGCATGACGTTTCACTTCATGCCCGGCCTGTGGGTGGACGACTGGGGCCTGGAAATTACCGAAAGCATCTTGATCACCGAAGACGGCTGCGAAACCCTGGCCAATTTTCCGCGCCAGCTGTTTGTTAAGTAATTAAGGAAGACACCATGACGATAACCTCCAGCCAACAGCGGCCCAGCCCGATTTCGGCCACCGTGGATTTTGACGCCGACGGCGTGCAGCACGGCTTTTTAAAGCTGCCCATCTCCACCGATGAATCCGCCTGGGGCGCGGTGATGATCCCGGTCACCGTGGTGAAGAATGGCGACGGCCCCACGGCGCTGCTGACCGGTGGCAACCACGGCGACGAGTACGAAGGCATTACCTCGCTGTTGAAGCTGTCTTCAACGCTGAAGGCGGAAGACGTCACCGGACGGGTGATTATCGTGCCGTGCATGAATACCCCGGCCGTCATGGCAGGCAAGCGCACCTCGCCCATGGATAAAGGCAACCTTAACCGCAGCTTTCCGGGGGACCCCAATGGCGGTGTCACCTCACAAATCGCCGACTACTTCACCCGCGTGCTGGTGCCGATGAGCGATGTGGTACTCGACCTGCACTCCGGCGGCCGCACCCTGGATATCCTGCCTTTCGGCGCTTCCCACGTGCTGGACGACAAAAGCCAGCAGCAGGCAGCCCTCGAAGGCGCCAAAGCCTTCGGCGCGCCCTACGCCATGGTGATGTTCGAGCTGGATGCCGAGAAACTCTTCGATACCGCCTGCGAACGCCAGGGCAAGGTGTTTGTGGCTACCGAGCTTGGCGGCGGAGGCACCTCCACCCCCGAAAGCATCGCCATTACGCAACGCGGCGTGCGCAATTTCCTGATCCACTACGGCCTGATAGAAGGCGAGGTGGAGATGCCCGCAGGTGGGCAGACGTATCTCGATATGCCCGATGCCAGCTGCTATGTGCAGAGCCAGCACTCAGGCGTGCTGGAGCTGTTGGTGGCGCTGGGTGACACGGTGACAAAAGGCCAGACCCTTGCCTACGTGTACGACATGACCCGCAGCGGTACCGAGCCGGTCGCTTACAAGGCGGAGCGTGACGGTATTCTAATGGCCCGCCGCGCGCCCTCGCTGATCAATATGGGGGACACCCTGGCGGTGATTGCCGATGTTGTTGAGCGTCTGGAGGCGTAACATTCACCGTGATGAAACTTGACCGTTACGATCTGAAAATTCTCGACATCCTCTCCCGCGATGGGCGGATCACCAAATCGAAGCTGGCCGCCGCGATCAACCTATCGGTCAGCCCGTGCTGGGAGCGGGTAAAACGCCTGGAAAATGCCGGTATCATTCAAGGTTACAGTGCCCGCATCGACACCGACGTACTGGTGCCGCGCAACCCCGTCTGGGTTCAGATCGAGCTCAAGCAGCATAACGCCGACAGCTTTGCGCGCTTCGAAGCCCTGGTGATGCAAACCCCGGAAGTCACCGAGTGCGTGGCGGTCGGGGGCGGTGTGGACTACCTGGTCAAGTTCGAAGCGCGCACCATCGATAGCTACCAGCGCCTGATGGACAAATGGCTGGTCTCGGACGCGGGTATCGAGCGCTACTTTACTTATATCGTGACCAAGACCGTCAAGCAGGAGTCTATCGGCATCGATATTGATGTTTAGCGAGCCGCCGCATCAGCCGTTTAAAACGCATACTGGTGCGGCGAATTTGCCTTCCCTCATTTCGTTAGCCATTCTTCTAGTCCTCGCCCGAGCTTCGACCCGGCAAGCTTATTGTGGCAGTGCGTCAAAAAGTTGAAATATTGATATTGCTAGGTGCTTGGTCAACGCCAATTCAGCGTTTCGTTGGCTTACTATGAGATAAATGACATTTCCTCATTCGCCTAATGGAATATACGCACCTGAATCATCGAGCTATATCGTCAAGCTAAGCTTAAACAATCCGTTCGCCTAACGCAGAGAGAACCCGATGTCTTACTTCACCATTGCTGGTGTCCAAATGCATGCCCTGCACCACGGCGATAATACCGAAGCCATGCGTCATCGAGTTGACGCACTGATGGCCCGTTTTCCTCAGGTTCAGATGGTGCTGTTCAGTGAACTCATGCCCATGGGGGCTTCCCCCCATCATGCCCAACCCTTGCCCAGTGATACCGAGGCGATGTTTTGCCAACTGGCTTTGCAGCATCGCATCTGGTTGATACCGGGTTCCATGTTTGAGCAAGTCGGCGAACACATCTACAACACCTCCGTGGTCATCAACCCCATGGGTCAGGTGGTGGCGCGTTACCGCAAGATGTTCCCGTTCCGTCCCTTCGAAGCCGGTGTGGAAAGCGGCAGCGAATTTGTTGTCTTTGACGTTCCAAACGTCGGGCGCTTTGGGATCTCGATTTGCTACGACATGTGGTTCCCGGAAACGACCCGCACATTGGCCGCCATGGGCGCCGAGGTCATTCTGCACCCCACCATGACCGATACCATTGATCGGGACCTGGAGCTTTCCATTGCCCGCACCAACGCGGCGCTCAATCAGTGTTACTTCTTCGATATCAACGGGGCTGGTGCCCTGGGCAATGGCCGCTCGATTGTGGTCGGGCCTTCTGGCGACGTCATCCACCAGGCAGGCAGTGGTGAGCAAGTGATACCCATCGAGATCGACCTGAACCGGGTGAGACGCGAACGTGAGAGGGGCCTGCATGGCCTTGGCCAGCCGCTCAAGAGCTTCCGCGACCGGAAGGTGAACTTCTCCCTCTATGCAAACGAAGGCGGCTCTTCCGCCTTTCTGGACACCTTGGGGCCGTTGGTAAAGCCCGGACGCGCTGATCTAGAGACGCCTCCGGAACATTAATCCCGGCAATGGCCGGCAAAGGGAGACCATCGATGAAATTTCTGTTGGATCTGATGCGTCGGCTATTGCGCCCCGCGCAGAACAATAAGGCCGCCAGCAATGCTGTTGAGCCCTCAAGCGCTCCGTCGTCCTCACAGACGACGCTTGATAACACGCGCACTCCTTCCGCCACCCAGGGAGCATCAACCATGAGCAAGATCACTTCCATTGCCGATGTTCGTCGTCACTTTCGCAATAACCAGGAACCGATTTACTTCATATCAGCGACCAATTTCAACCTGTTGGGGATTGGCGACTGGGTGAGTAATTTTCGCCATATCAATTACATCGACTGTTTTGAGGGGCAGCAGCGAAACATTTTCGTGCCTAAAGAAAAATTCCCGCGTGATTTTGAAGGCATTGAAGATATCAACAACTACCTGCTGGAACATAAGGAGGTGATTGATTTTATTCAGTCGCGATCCACCGGTGATAACGCCGGTATTGCGTCTTTCCTGATGTTCGATGAGCATACCGAAGACATCTGCAAGCAACTGGGGCTGAAGATTGCCTTTCCCCCGGCGACGCTACGCCAACGCATGGATAACAAGATCGAGACGGTGCGCATCGGCAATAAAGCGGGCGTGCCCAGCGTGCCCAACGTACTGGCGAAGGTCGGCAGCTATCAGGAGCTTTGTGAGGTCAGCCAGGAGCTCGGCAGCGACCTGGTGGTGCAGACCGCCTTTGGCGACTCCGGGCATACCACTTTCTTCATTGCCAATGAAGAAGACTATTACAAGCACGCCGAAGAGATTGAAGCCGAGCCTGAAGTCAAGATCATGAAGCGGATCAATTGCCGCGGCTCGGCAATCGAGGCGTGCGCCACCCGTTGCGGTACCGTCGTTGGCCCCTTGATGACAGAACTTGTCGGGTTCAAGACATTGACGCCCTACAAGGGCGGCTGGTGCGGCAACGAGATGTTCTCGGGTGCCTTTACCCAGGAAGTGCGCGACAAGGCGCGTGACTATACCTTCCAATTCGGTGAGGCGCTTCGCGAAGAAGGGTACCGCGGCTATTTCGAGCTCGACTTCCTGATCGACATGGATACCGACGATGTCTACCTGGGCGAGCTCAATCCGCGCGTTACCGGCGCCAGTTCGCTGACTAACGTGGCGGCGTTTGCCCACTCCGATATCCCGCTGTTTCTTTTCCACTTGCTGGAGTTTTCAGACCTCGATTTCGACCTTGATATCGATGATATCAATGAGCGCTGGGCGCATCCTGAAAGCGTCGACAGCTGGAGCCAGCTGGTCATCAAGCACACCGACGAGAGCGTGGACCTGCTTACCCAGGCCCCCAAGACGGGGGTATGGCGTATCAGCGACGACGGCAGCATCAACTATGACCACTACAGCTACCATCCCCACGCCGCTGAAAACGAGCAGGAAGCCTTTTTCATGCGCATTAGCGGCGCCGGTGACTTCCGCTACGAAGGCGCGGATCTTGGCATTCTCATCACCCGCGGTCGCCTGATGGACGACGATTTCAATCTCAATGAGCGGGCCAAGGCCTGGATCAAAGGCATTCGCGGTGAATATGCGGGTCAGGCGCTGCAAGATCCTGTGGTGGAGGGAGTTGCCGTCAGCCATGCGATTGGCGGTGGCAACTTCAAAATTCTGTGAGTATGGACGGAAATTTATCAGCGGGCCGTGCGCCAGGGATCGAGCTGGACAAGGCATTGACGTTTCGCACCGTTCACGAAGAGCAGGCGGGGCCCAAGTGGCAATCGTTGTTTGAGTACCACTGGCCTGCCTATGAGCCCTGGTACCTGTCCGAAGGTGAACGCGAACGGCCCTCCTATCTGGAGTGTTACAACGCTTTTCGTCATCACATGCCGGAGCTGCTGGATACCTATCGCACCCTTTGCGCACTGACAGGTGGCGGCGATCTGGCATCGCGGCTGCTCAGTCTGTACCGGCCGCCGCCCTATATCACCGGCTGTTCCCAGGCGGTGTTGGCAAGGCCGACGTCTACCGTGCTGGCACGCAACTATGATTATCCACCGGAGCTGTGCGAGGGCACGATTCTCTACACCCGTTGGAATCAGCGCCGGGTGATCGCCATGTCGGACTGTCTGTGGGGCGTGCTGGATGGGATGAACGATTCGGGGCTTGCCGTTTCCCTGGCATTTGGTGGTCGCAAGGTGGTCGGGGATGGCTTCGGCGCGCCGATCATCCTGCGCTATATCCTTGAGTTCTGCGATACGGTCCCCGAAGCGGCGGCGGTACTTGAACGCGTGCCCACCCACATGGCTTACAACATTACCGTGACGGATGCCTGTGGGCGCTATGTCACGGCGATGATTGCGCCGGACCGCCGCGCCAATATCCGGCGAGTTGCGGTGGCCACTAATCATCAAAAGAAAATCGAATGGTATGCCCACGCGCTGGCCTCGGAAACGCTGATCCGCGAGCGTCAGCTTTCGATTCTGGTGGACGATGACGAGACCACCAACGAGCGTCTGATAGCGGCGTTTTCCGCGCCTCCCCTGTTTCGCCACGACTACCAGCGCGGCCTTGGAACCGTCTACACCTCGGTGTATTACCCCAAGGAAGGGCGTGTTGAGTTTCGTTGGCCGGGCAGGGTGCTGGATCTGAGTTTCGATAAATTTTGCGAAGAACAAACAATCGTGCGCTACGGCTCGCGAGGGCTATACAGCTGATTGACGCGTTGCCCATGCCAATGCGTTGCTAGATAAATACCAACAAAGGATGGTGTCGTCATGTCAGAGAATAATCCCACCGAAACGTCCTACACCGCCCTGGGTTTTTATCACAAAATCTCCCAACTGCGGGCCGACACCTGGAATGCCCTTAAACGTGACCTGGGAATTCTGACCCGGCTCGACGACGAGAATCGCGCCAAGAACCTGATCAAGTCCATCGACGTCAAGCTGACTCGCCTGGAAATCATCGAGGATTATCACGCCTTTCCCTCCAAGGAAGATTTCCGCCATCTGTGGACACTCTTCAACCGGGGTGAATACGCGCTGCTGGATAAAGTCGTAAAACGCCTGGTAAGAGCCTTGATCAGCGAGTCCTACCGACGTCGCCATGTCGACCTCTCCGAGACGGATGCCGGGGCAGAGGACATGGAAGCACTCGATGCGCTCAATCAGCTGCGCCGCGGGCATCCGGCTTCCAACAGTTCGGCACAGCCATATTTCGAGCTGTTGATCGTCGACAACCTTTCCAACCAGGAAGAGGAGGTGGTGCGCGAAGCGTTTCACAACATGCGTCGCCCCGAGGATCGTTTTGTCTATGACGTGGTTACGGTCAAGAGCTTCGAGGATGCGTTGATTGCCATCCTGGTCAATCCCAATATTCAGGCCTGCCTGATCCGCTACGAGTTTCCCTACAAGTCAAAGTACAACCTCAGCGCCCTGCGTAATTACCTGGAAGGCCTGTCGGAAAAGGAACTGGAACATCAAACGGAAGCCGAGCGCAGTATCCTGCTCAGCTCGATGATTCATGAGCTGCGCCCGGAAATCGATCAGTTCCTGGTCACCAGCGGGGATGTGGAGGCCACGGCGAGCCGGGACATTCAATATTTCAACCGTATCTTCTACCGTGAAACGGATTATATCGAGCAGCACCACACCATTCTGCGCGCGATCGATAGCCGTTACCGCACCCCCTTCTTTGATGCCCTGCGTGAATACAGCAAAAAACCCACCGGGGTGTTTCACGCCATGCCCATTTCCAGGGGCAAGTCGGTGACCCGCTCCCATTGGGCGGGCCACATGATCGACTTCTATGGCATCAACATATTTCTGGCTGAAACATCGGCGACGTCGGGTGGGCTCGATTCTCTGCTACAACCCTTCGGGCCGATTAAAAAGGCACAAGAGTATGCCGCCCGGGCCTTCGGCGCGCGTCGTAGTTTCTTTGTCACCAACGGCACCTCAACCGCCAACAAGATCGTGGTGCAAGCCCTCATCAAGCCGAAGGACATCGTGCTCATCGACCGCGACTGCCACAAATCGCACCACTACGGGATGGTGCTGGCCGGTGCGCATGTCAGTTATCTGGACTCCTATCCGCTCGACGACTACTCCATGTACGGTGCTGTGCCGCTGCGCGACATCAAGAAGACACTGCTTGCCTACAAGCGCGCTGGCCAGTTGCACAAGGTGAAGATGCTACTGCTGACCAACTGCACCTTCGACGGCATTGTGTATAACGTTCGCCGCGTCATGGAAGAATGTCTGGCGATCAAGCCGGACCTGGTGTTCCTCTGGGATGAAGCCTGGTTCGCCTTCGCGGGCTTCAACCCCACTTATCGGCCGCGTACCGCGATGAATACGGCAAGCACCCTGCGGTATCGTTATCGCAGTGAAAGCTATCGTGAAGAATATGCGGCCTGGAAAGCGGAGTTCGACAAGCTCGACCCGCAAGATGACGCGACCTGGCTTGACCAGCGACTGATGCCCGACCCGGATGAGGTACGCATTCGTACCTATGCGACCCATTCGACGCACAAAACGCTGACTTCCTTGCGACAAGGCTCGATGATTCACGTCTGGGATCAGGACTTTCGCCAGAAGGTGGAGGCCTCTTTCCATGAGGCCTACATGACGCATACCTCGACTTCACCCAATTACCAAATTGTGGCGTCGCTGGACGTAGGACGGATGCAGGCGGAAATGGAGGGCTTCGAGCTGGTGCACGCCCAGGTCGAAACGGCGCTGTCGCTCCGCGAACAGCTGTATACGCATCCGTTACTGCAAAAGTATTTCCGCGTACTGAAAAATAGCGACATGGTGCCTGAGGCTTACCGTGAGTCGGGTGTCGAGTCTTATTACGACCCGGTGACCGGCTGGAACAAGATGGAGGAAGCCTGGGCGCGCGATGAGTTTGTGGTGGACCCTTCCCGCGTGACCATCGCGATCGGCAACACAGGGGTCGATGGCGATACCTTCAAGAACGAATATCTGATGAACAAGTACGGTATTCAAATCAACAAGACATCGCGCAATACCGTGCTGTTCATGACCAATATCGGCACGACCCGCGGATCGATTGCTTACCTGTTGGATGTGTTAATCAAACTGGCTAAAGAGTTCGAGTATCGCCTGGAAGACAGCAGTCGCCCTGAGCGCAAGATTATCGAACAGCAGGTGTATTCCTTGAATCATGACCTGCCACCCTTGCCGGACTTCAGCCGCTTTCATGATGCATTCCGTCCCAGTGCGGATACCCCCCAGGGCGATATTCGCACCGCCTATTTCCTCGCCTACGACGAGGAAAACACGGAGTATCTTCGTTTCGATAACGGCAAATTGCAGGCGCAGATGCGTGAAGGGCGAGATGTGGTGTCGGCAAGCTTCGTGATCCCCTATCCGCCAGGCTTCCCGGTACTGGTGCCTGGACAGGTCATCAGCGAAGAAATTCTCGACTTTCTCCAGGCGTTGGATGTGACCGAGATCCATGGCTACCGGCCGGAGTTAGGGCTGGTGGTCTTCACCGAGGAGGCATTGCTGAACCCTTCAGACGACTGATCAACGGCGCTGCCAAAAAAACACAGTGTTAAGTCACTGTTCGCCAAAAAAGGGCCAGAATTATCCGGCCCTTTCAAAAACACTTCGTGCGCAATCTCCCTTAGGCTAGACACATCGAAACACGACGGCTCAGGCCGTCATTTTTAATGTGCAACGGCTGTCGCCCACGCTAGGCGTCAACCAGGGGAGGTTTCCATGACCACACTATCGACAACGCTCGCCAAGCGCCTGGAAGACCCACGCCTGTTCCGGCAGTATGCCTACGTGAACGGTAAGTGGACCCATGGTGAAGGCGGTCGCGAAGAAGCGGTGATTGATCCGGCAACCGGTGAAGCCATTGGCCATATTCCGCTGATGGAAGCTGGCCAGATCACCGCAGCGGTTGATGCTGCCGAGGACGCCTTTGTGCAGTGGCGGGCGCTGCGTGCCGATGAGCGCTGCGAGAAACTGCTGGCGTGGTACGACCTTATTCAAGCCAACCGCGAAGACCTGGCAACCATCATGACCTTGGAGCAGGGCAAGCCGCTGCCGGACGCGCGCGGTGAGGTCGAGTATGGTGCGAGTTTTGTGCGCTGGTTTGCCGAAGAAGGCAAGCGCACCTACGGCGATACCATCCCAAGCCCGATTCCCAATGCCTCGCTGGGCACCATCAAGGAGCCGGTGGGCATCTCGGCAATGATTACGCCGTGGAACTTCCCGCTGGCGATGATTACCCGCAAAGCCGCTGCGGCACTGGCAGCGGGCTGCCCTGTGGTTATCAAACCGGCCAACGAAACCCCGTTTTCAGCCCTGGCGCTGGCGGAACTGGCCGAGCGCGCGGGTATTCCGGAAGGCATCTTCAATGTGGTACTGGGCGACCCTGCGGAAGTGTCCAAGATTCTATGTGCCGAGCCGCGTATTCGGGCGCTGTCGTTTACCGGGTCCACCCGCGTCGGACGCATCCTGATCGAGCAAAGCGCCAACACCGTCAAGCGGCTATCGTTGGAGCTGGGGGGTAACGCACCTTTTATTGTCGGTCCGGATATGGACCCCAAGGAAGCCGCCTACGCAGCCGTTGCCGCCAAGTTCCAGACCGCCGGGCAGGACTGCCTCGCCGCGAACCGCATTCTGGTACATGAGTCGATTCATGATGCGTTCGTCGAGCATTTCGCTGAGCGCATGGCAGCGCTTACCGTGGGCAATGGTCTGCAAAGCGAAATCGACCTGGGCCCCTTGATCCATCGCCAGGCGGTAGAAAAAGCCGCCTCGATCGTCGATGACGCCGTCTCTCGCGGCGCCACCATGGTAGCGGGTGATCAGAGCCAGGCGCCTGGCGAAAACTTCTTCATGCCTGTATTGCTGACCGGCGTCACGCCACAGATGAAAGTATGGCGGGAAGAAAACTTCGCCCCGGTGGCCGGTATTACCGCCTACCGCGATGATGATGAAGCGATCGAGATGGCCAACGACACCGAGTACGGCCTGGCGGCCTATATCTATACCCACGATATCCGCCGCATCTGGAAGCTGATGCGCGCGCTGGAGTATGGCATGGTCAGCGTCAACTCGGTGAAGATGACCGGCCCGCCGGTACCGTTCGGCGGCGTGAAGCAGTCCGGCCTTGGCCGTGAAGGCGGCGCCACGGGTATCGATGAGTACCTCGAAACCAAGTATTACTGCCTTGGCGCCCTGGGCTCCGTGTCCGGGAGCTAGCCCAAAAAGCTTGGCATATTTTCAACATCCTCCCCGCTGATCGGGGAGGTTTACCGTATAGAGGGAACACCATGAGCTTGCACCAGGATCTGATCGAACGTGACCGCAACGTCACCTTTCATGCCTCCACTCATCTGCGTGATTTTGCCCACGGCGATGCGCCGGGCCGGGTGATTACCGGCGGTAAAGGCATCAATATCGTGGACAAGGATGGGCGTGAATTCATCGACGGCTTCGCCGGGCTTTACTGTGTCAACATCGGCTATGGCCGCACCGAAGTGGCCGAGGCGATCTACAAGCAGGCTCTGGAACTCTCTTACTACCATACCTATGTGGGCCATTCGAACGAGCCGCAGATCGAGCTTTCCGAGCAGATTCTGAAAATTGCCGGCATGAACATGTCCAAGGTTTACTACGGCATGTCCGGCTCGGACGCCAACGAAACCCAGCTCAAGATTGTGCGCTACTACAACAACGTGCTGGGCCGCCCGCAGAAGAAGAAGGTCATTTCGCGGATGCGCGGTTACCACGGTTCCGGCATTGCCTCGGGCTCGCTGACCGGCCTGAAAGCCTTCCACGACCATTTCGACCTGCCGATTGAAACGATTCGCCACACCGAGGCGCCGCACTACTACCTGCGTGCCGCCGAACAGCACGGTATGTCCGAACTTGAGTTCTCCGCTTTCTGCGCCGACAAGCTGGAAGCGATGATTCTGGAAGAAGGCCCGGATACCGTCGCTGCCTTTATCGGCGAGCCGGTACTCGGCACCGGCGGGATCGTACCGCCGCCGGAAGGCTACTGGGATGCGATTCAGACCGTACTGGCCAAGTACGATGTGCTGCTGATTGCCGACGAAGTGGTATGTGGCTTCGGTCGCACCGGCTCCGATTTCGGCAGCCACCACTACAACATGAAGCCTGATCTGGTGACCATCGCCAAGGGCCTGACCAGCGCTTATCAACCGCTCTCCGGCGTCATCGTTGGCGAGAAAGTCTGGCAGGTGCTCGAGCAGGGCACCGGCGAGTATGGCCCCATCGGCCACGGCTGGACCTACTCCGGCCATGCGCTGGGCTGTGCGGCCGGACTTGCCAACCTGGCGATCATCGAGCGTGAAAACCTGGTGGGCAACGCGGCCGAAACCGGCGCCTACTTCCAGCAGCAACTCAAGGCCACCTTTGAAGGCCACCCGCTGCTGGGCGACGTGCGTGGTGTTGGCCTGATGGCCGCGCTCGAATTCTCGCCGGATGCCAAGCAGCGCCTGCATTTCGATCCGGCGCTGAAAGTGGGCCCTCGTGTGGCGGCAGCCGCCATGGAAGAGAACCTGATTGCCCGCGCCATGCCCCAGGGCGATATTCTCGGCTTTGCGCCGCCGCTGACCATCAACCGTCAAGAGGTGGACGACATGATCGGCCGCGCCAAGCGCGCCATCGACCGTGTTACCGATGAGCTGGTGCGCGCAGGTGACCTGAAAACCGGTGAAAAAGAAGCCGCGTTCACGGTGTGATTGAGAGGGTCGACAAGATAATGCCGCTGCCTGTGAACAGGGCAGCGGCATTTTTGTTTTTCAACGCGTCGACTATGCTAAATACACGTCACGTCCGTAAATCTAAGGAGTTTCCATGCAGCCCGTACTAGCCTTTGATGTATACGGCACGCTGATTGATACCCAGGGGGTCAAGGTCGAGCTCGAAAGACGTTTGCCCGACCGGGAAAAAGCGGCCGAATTCGCCCGCCGCTGGCGCGACAAGCAGCTGGAGTACAGCTTTCGCCATGGCTTGATGGGCGCCTATGTACCGTTTGTGGAATGCACCCGGGAAGCCTTGGTGTTCACCGACCGGGCCTTGCAGACCGGCCTCTCCGATAACGACTATGATCACCTGATGGCGGTTTATGCCGAATTGCCCGCCTTTCCTGATGTCGTGCCAGCGCTTGACCAGCTCCGCGATGCCGGTATGCGTTGCGTGGCCTTTTCCAATGGCACGTCTGACGCCGTCTCGGCGTTGTTGAAACGCGCAGGCGTTGACCAGCATATGGATGACGTTGTCAGCGTTGATGACATCAAACGCTTCAAGCCCGACCCGGCGGTGTATGCGTTTTTAAGAACCCGGTTGGAAACCCGCCCTGAAAATACCTGGCTGATTTCCAGCAATCCCTTTGATGTGATCGGGGCAACCCATGCGGGGTTGCGCAGTGCCTGGGTACGCCGCAGTTCTGATGCCCCCTTCGACCCCTGGGGCATCGAACCCGATATGACGGTCACCGATCTGGAAACCCTGGCCAACCGGCTGCTCAAATAATTGACAAGGAGGAACTATGCGCCCTTTTTATGGGTTGGGAATTGCGGTACTTGGCGGACTGTTGAGCCAGCCGGTTCTGGCCGAGCGTGACAACGGCATTGAACATGTCACCAGTGATTCAGCTTACAGCACCGTCGTGAGGCAGCTTAATACGGCGCTGGAGGATAATGGCTTGAACATCATGGCCACCGTCAATCACGGGCAAAACGCGGCGAACAACGACCTTGAGCTACCGTCTACCATGACGTTTATCTTTGGTAATCCCAAGGCCGGTACCCCCATGATGCAATGCCAGGGAAGCGTCGCATTGGACCTCCCGCAAAAGATGGTGGTGCGCGAAACCGACGACGGTGTACGTCTGGAGTGGAACGACCCTCACTATCTTGCTGAACGCCACGGTTTGGAAGAGTGCGATCTGCCCCTCGATAATGTGGCGGATGTACTGCGCGACGTCGCAGAGAGTGCCGCTCAGTAAAACGGCCGAACCTTGGCCGAGTCACATTGTCCAGGTAGCGTGACCAAGCGCATAATAGTCAGTCGTTCAATGATTCAGGATCCAAGCATGTCAGAAAAAATCTATTGTGTGGCGGGTTTCAAGCCCAAGCCCGGTAAAGAAGAAGCGGTGTTTAAAGCGCTGCAGGCGTTAGAACCCAATGCGCATCGTGAAGATGCCTGCATCCACTACACCGTGACGCGGCAGATCGAAAACCCCTTCGCGCAGGGCACCAGTTACCCGATTGTGTTCCATGAAATCTGGGCCAGCCGCGAAGAGTTCGAGGCGCACTGCCAGCGCAAGGAAATTCAGGATTTCTTTGCCCAGCACGTTGAAGCCCCCGATGGCGATATTGAAGATGCCAACGTCTGTGTTTACACCGACGAACCCTGGAACTTCGACGCGCCAAAGGTGTAGCTTGAAGGTGTAGAATAAGACTTAGCCAATACGCAAACGGAGAGGAGCCAACATGGCCGAGCAAAAAATGAACGTTGAAAGCTTTAACCTGGATCACACCAAGGTGAAAGCGCCCTACATCCGTTTAGCTGATATCAAAGAAGGCGAAAACGGAGATCGTATTCACAAATACGACCTGCGCATTTGCCAGCCCAATAAAGGCCATATGGACATGCCAGCGCTGCATTCGCTGGAGCACCTGCTGGCCGAAAAGTCGCGTAACCACACCGACAAAGTGGTGGATATCAGCCCAATGGGCTGCCAAACCGGCTTCTACATCGCGATGATCAATCACGATGACTACGATGAAGTGGTTTCCATCGTCGAGAAAACGCTAAACGATGTACTGGAAGCCACCGAAGTACCTGCCTGCAACGAAATGCAGTGTGGCTGGGCAGCGAGCCATAGCCTGGAAGGTGCCCAGGAGCTTGCCAAGGCCCTGCTGGAAAAACGTAGCGAGTGGACGCAGGTTTTTGCCTGATCAACATTAGTAATACCTTAAAACGCCGAACTTTACTAAGGGTTCGGCGTTTTTATTTAAGTGTCATTTTTTATTAACTCGCATGAAATGTGTTAGTGGTAACGATCCTTATATTAATTCTTTAATTTCAACGTAATTTAGTTGTGGTAATTGGCTCTTATTGTTTTTTAATTTTTATAAAATTGTAAGTTGCCTGAAACTCCATATTCATCTTTAGCCCTCAGTATTCCCCTTGAGCTCGTTGAGTTCAGTTTCTTGCAATAAAGAACTTATGTCTTCTGCGGTTGATATTCTGGGGAATATAATGAAGCGTCTATTTTCGAAACTCGCACTTGTGGCATCTGTTGCTGCTGCCTCGACTGCTCAAGCAGAAACCTTCGAAGTAAGCGATAAAACGACCTTATCGTTATTCGGGGCGATTGAGCTTAAATACAATACAGCCGATGAAATCAGCGATACTGACGGGAGCACAGAAAGCTCCTCCGCCTACGAAGATAATGGCTCAAGCGTTGGCTTTGGGGCCGTGCATCGTTTCGACAATGGAATGTCGGGTTACGCTGAAATCGAATTTGAACATAACGCGAACGATTCAAGCGATGGCGGTGAGGTGTTAACCGATAAAGCCTTTGCCGGTTTAATTGGTGATTTCGGTGAAGTACGCGCCGGGCGTTTTGACAGCATTTACACCAACGCTTTCTATGATTTGGTCGATCCCTTTGAAACGGCCAGCCTGAGCGAAGAATCGGTGATGGAAGAGGACAATCTGATTGCCTACTTCAGCCCCGACTTCAACGGCTTCACGTTCGAGTTACAAGCCCGAGTCATCGGCGATGGCGATAATGTAAACGAATCAGGAAGCAATGAAACGGGCATGGCCGGCGTTGTTAAATACAGTGCCGACACTTGGGCAGTCCATGCCGGTGTTGACGACCGCGGTGCCGAAGGGGAAGAGGTTAACGGTGAGTGGGTTTCCCAGGATCCAGTCTACGGCCTGGGGGTTGCCGTTGCACTTACCGAAACGGTCGATGCCGCCGCGCGTATGAGCATCCAGGAAAACTTGGAAGGTTCAGCCGAAGGTGACGATACCACGTTCTATGGCGCGTCACTTAACTACAACTATGGAATGGGTAGTGTCTACGGCGCCATGCAGCAGGTAGACCCTGATCAAGGGGAAGACCGTACTGAGTTCGCCGCCGGTATCAACTACGACGTGGTCGAGAACCTGGTCGTTTACAGCGAATACGGCAGCTACGATCCAGCTGACGATGCCGTTGGCGATATCGACACGCAATTTGAAGTCGGCGCGATTTACGAATTTTAAACGCCCAATCATCAGGAGATATTTCCATGCGTAAAACACTAATTGCACTGGCAACCACCGCGGCAGCCTCAATGTTGGCCACGACCACGGCGCAAGCCAATGACGATCTCAGCAACGTATGCCCCAACCCCATTCGCATGGCGGATACCGGCATTGAAGGCATGGGTCCGCTGGAAGAGGCGTTTGGTCCCTTTGCTGAGACGTTCCAGGATGTCACTGGCCTTGAACTGGAAATGTTCAGCCTAAGCAACCGCACGGCGGCAGGAAATGCGCTGCAGTATGACGACGTAGATCTCGTCTTTGCTGGCCCGTCCGAGTTCGTTTTGTTCGAGGAAGAAGGCGACATTGAAATCCTGTTTGCCATCGAACGCCCGCATTACGGCAGCAGCTTCTTCGTGCCCGCCGAGAGTGATATCGAGTCGCTTGAAGACCTGGAAGGCAAGCATGTTGCATTGAAAGACACCGGTTCTACCAGCGGTCATATCTTCCCGAGCAAGATGTTGGTGGATGCTGGTTTAGACCTTGATGATGACCTGGAAATTACCATGGCAGGTGATGCCCGCATTGCGGCGCTGGTTAATGGTGATGTAGATGCCATGGGCGGCGGCAACCGCGATATAGAAGAAATTGAAGCCATGGATCCCGAAGGCGAATACCGTGTCATTGCCAAGAGTGATGTGTTGCCTGGTGATCCGGTGATCATGCGCGGCTCGCTTGCAGAGGAATGCAAAACCGCACTTCGCGACACGCTGGAAGCTAATGCCGACGTGCTTTGGGAGTCACTGATTGCCACTGAGCGCAATGAAGATAAGTTCCTTAATCGCGATTCTTCAATGGGTTTTGGACGTACATCTGAAGACTACCAAGTCGTTCGCGAAGCGTATGAAGCGGCTGGTATCGACCTGTAAATGTAGCACCTTTATGCTTACTGTTTCTTTATGGCACATGGACGTGCCATTTTTTTCGAGAGAATTATGAAACGATTATTTGACAATATTGCGATAAAAAAAGAGGTAGCGAAATGAAGGCTATCAATGTAAGCGGATTGCAGAAATACTACGGTGCTACACATGTTTTAAGGGGTATCGATTTTTCAATAGATAAAGGTGAGTGTGTAATACTTTTAGGTGCCAATGGCTGTGGTAAATCGACGCTTATGCGCTGTTTGAATGGCCTGGCTCAACATGACGCAGGTGATGTACATATTAATGGGCAATCTCTTAAAGCGTTGTCAAAAAGGGAAATGCGAAGTTTGCGCCTTAGTATAGGTGTCGTTTTTCAGCAGTTTAATTTGGTACAAAATGTCAGTGTTTTTCAGAATGTATTGAACGGTGCTATGGGAAGGCAACCTTTCGGATTGCTTCAAACCTTAGCGCCGTTAGCCAGTGACGAGTTACGCACCCAGGCAATGGCGTGCCTCACTCGCGTCGGGCTGGAAGACAAGGCAGATTTTAACTGTCGGCAGCTATCAGGAGGGCAACAGCAGCGCGTCGCTATTGCAAGGACCTTGATGCAGAACGCCGACATTATTATTGCCGATGAACCCGTCGCGAGCCTGGACCCTAAAGCAGGCCGTGAAATCATGGACCTGCTGATCGATATCGTGCAGGAACGCGGGCTGACGGTGCTGTGTTCCCTTCACCAGTTAGAGCTGGCCAACCATTACGGTGATCGGGTGTTAGGCATGAAAGCAGGCCGTATCGAGCTTGATAGCCCCCGTCGCTCGACCGATATCGACACCATGAAGCAGCTTTATCAAGGCGATGTGCGGGTCGATAAGCTTGCCAGCCAAACACCCGCTGATTCACCGGCTCCAGCCCTCAAATAGAGATTTTCCCAATGCAATCAAAACGATTTATGGCGCATATGCCCCCTCGTTTTCGTAAGCCCTCTCCGTCTGCCTGGGGAATCGTGGTCATCTTCATTGGCTTATTCGTGCAAGGGGTGATGGCAACGGAAATCACCCTGGAACGATTGTTGAAAGGTGCCGTGAATCTTGTTCACTTCATAGGCCGCGCCTTTCCTCCTAATCTAAAAGATCTGGATACTATCGCATGGGCAATGTTTGAAACGCTGAATATTGCCATTGTCGGTGTCGTGGTGGGTGTCTTGCTGAGTCTTCCCTTTGCATTACTGTCGGCGCGTAATACATCGCCTTCACCATGGATACGCAGTCTTGTGCGTCTCATGATCGCTACCATGCGCACGATTCCCGACCTCATCTGGGCGCTGATTTTCGTTGTGGCGGTAGGGCTGGGCCCGATGGCTGGGGTGCTGGCTATCATGATGGACACCATCGGTTTTGCGGCTCGATTTTTTTCAGAACGCATTGAGGAAGTTCACTCAGGCCCTGCGGATGCGTTAACAGCAACCGGGGCAGGTCGCCTTTCGGTTATTGGCGGCGCAATCCTGCCGGAGACGTTTGCCTCAATGACGGCAACAAGCCTCTATAGCGTTGAGAAAGCACTGCGCTCAGCGGTGACCCTTGGTTTGGTAGGGGCTGGAGGAATTGGTGTGGAGCTGGCCGCCGCGATGCGGTTATTTAATTATGATGAAGCACTGACGATCATTCTCGTGATCCTGGTTGTCGTGATCGGCTTTGAGCAACTATCGTCCACCATCCGTAAACGCGTTATTTAACCCCAGCTTACGGCATTAACCTGCCGTGGTGCGCCTTCAGCGCCAGACGAATGTCATCAGCTGGCGCTGAAGGGGATTGGGCGTCAATCCCCCTTCACCACAATACGATTCCGTCCGGTTTCCTTGGCTTCATAAAGGCCCGTATCAGCACGCTTGAGGGCGGCTTTCAAGGTGGTTTCATGCGGTGATACATGGGTCACCCCGAAGGAGGCGGTGATTCGTAGCGTTTGCTCACCGCCTTCGTGCTCAATCTCGACGTGCGTTTCCTCAACGGTGGTACGGATACGCTCGGCGATTTGTTGCGCCTGGGGAATCGCTGTACTGGGCAGCAAAATGGCAAATTCCTCTCCGCCTACCCGGCACAACAAATCTTCCTGTCGAAGCAGCTCTCGAATGACAAGGGTAAAGCGTTTAAGCACTTCATCCCCAGCATCGTGCCCGTACTCATCGTTAATTTGCTTGAAGTGGTCGATATCAATGGCAATCAATGAAAGTGGCGTGTTGTGTCTTAGCCCGCGTGACATCTCATTGCTGGCCTGCGACTGCAAGTAGCGCCGATTGAATACCCCGGTGAGCGGATCGGTCATTGCCTGAGCGCGAAGCTTTTCTTCGAGTTGCTTGCGTTCAGTGAGATCGAACACGGTGGCTCTTGAGTGGATAAACCGGCCCTTCTGCCGATACCCCGACCCCTGAATCACCACGCGGAGCTGTTTGCCCTCGCGGGTGACAAGCGTGCATTCCGCCTCGTCGGGCTGGCCAGCTTTAACGTTGACAAAGGCCGTATCAAAAGCCTCCCGTGTCTCGGGAGAAATCAGGTCCCGGTAACGCAGGCGGCCGATGACCTCGTGGGCGGCATACCCAAGCCAGCTCAGCTCGGTCTGGTTCATTTTGATGATGGTGCCGTCGGCGTTCAACGAATGATAGCCACAGGGCGCGTTTTCATACAGGTCGCGCACTTCGGCCGCCTGCTGCTGGGCATTTTTGCGCAGCTTGCGTTGCTGATGGCTGCTGAACGCCCAATACACACCAAACGCTACAGCGGTGGCGTAAATAAGGCCTAAGAACCACAATACCGCGGTCTCTTCCTTGAGCAGCTGCTGCCAGGTGGGCGTCGGCAGGCTGACACCAAGTACCCAGGGCAAGGTATTACCCGTGCTGAAGATGCGCCCGGCAAGACCACGGTAGAGCTTGGTACGCAGGTCTTCCGTTTTGAAATGGAGCAAGCGGTCATCAAGCGTCACATAGCCTTCAACGCTGCCGCTGAGTAATTGCCAAGGGTCCTGGGCGGTCCTGGCATAGTCATCACCAAACGACAGGTCCGGGAATTGATGGGACCCCTGGGTTAACAGCCAGCGCCCCTGTGCATCGACGAGCAGAACGTTGGCCTGAGGGTCAATATGCATTGACTGGTACAGCGATTGCGTCAAGTGCTGCCAATTGAGGCTCAGCAGCACGACCCCTTGACGCTCCCCCTCGTCATTGAAAATCGGCGTGGCCACATTGACGATGGGGATGATTTCGCCGCTGAACAGCTCGTACTGCAGGTTAAGCCCCGGTGGTGATATATAGATATCCCGCGGGAGTAGCTTGCTGGCCCCTTTGAAATAATCCGTATGGGCATGGTTGTTGGCACCAAAACGAGGGTTGGCCAGAGCATCCCGCGGGGAACGCAGTACTTCGTTACCCTCGTTATCCATCAGCACGAGCTTGCTATAGCGCGGTGAATGACGGATCAACGTGCTTAAAAACGTGTCGAGCCTTGAAGAGTCGCGAAGGGAAGACGCGTTCTCGACCTGAAGAGGCGTGTCGCTCAACTGCTGCTGGAGGGTGGGCATCTCGGCGATGGCAAGCGCGTAGTTAAGCGTTTCATTGATATCGCGGACCAGGGCATCCTCGCCCACTCGTAAAATGGCTTCTGTCTCTTTACGAACACCGTCCAGGCGCGCTTCCATGTGCATGTTCAGCACAGGCCAAAGCGTAGACGTGACCAGTATGAAGGGTAGAGACACGGCCAGTAACAGGCGAAGATAAAGGCGAGGCAAAGTCAATCGCATGTTT
Source organism: Halomonas sp. G11 (assembly GCF_001663515.1). Taxonomy (NCBI): domain Bacteria; kingdom Pseudomonadati; phylum Pseudomonadota; class Gammaproteobacteria; order Oceanospirillales; family Halomonadaceae; genus Halomonas; species Halomonas sp. G11. Next base: position 47,060 of record NZ_LYXG01000044.1, on the reverse strand, counting down.
CCTGTTGTAAAGAAAGGCAGTTTGGTGTTCCCGGCGATGTCAGTTTCAATAGACGGTAGGCGGTGAGCATAGTGTTGGCCTCGTTTTTTTGGCCTGAACTCAACAGTCAAGCAGCTGTTCAGGCAGTGCCGCCAGTGCTTCGATTGGGACAGCCCTCGAAAACAAGAAACCCTGCAGCAGATCGCAGCGACGCTGCTGAAGATCCTGCTGTTCTTCGTGGGTTTCGATCCCTTCGGCGACCACGGTCAGGTTCAAGTGGTGCGCGATAGTGATTACGCCCTGAACAATGGCCGCATTCTTTTCGTTTTGCGCAATCTCGCGGATAAACTGCCGGTCAAGCTTGACCTTGCTGATCGGCAGGTCGCGCAGATAACTCAGGCTTGAGAAGCCGGTACCGAAGTCGTCGAGCGCAACGCTGATGCCCAACTCGCAGATTTCCTTCAGGAGCGATATTGCCTGATCGGTATGGGTCATCAGGGTTCCTTCCGTGACCTCCAGCTCCAATTGCGCAGGCGGCAGGCCGCTGCCTTTCAATGCCGCCTTGACCTCATCCAGAAAGCCGCTGCGCTGGAACTGCATCGGCGAGATGTTGACTGCAACTTTGAGCGGCTGCGAGCGGTGGCGATTAAGCTTGGCGATATCGTAGCAGGCGCGCTCGAGCACCCACTGGCCAATGGCAATAATCTGGCCGGTCTGCTCCGCGATGGGCATGAAGAACCCGGGGAACACCAGCCCTTTGCTGGGGTGTTGCCAACGAATCAACGTCTCCACACAACGCACCGTGCTGTCAACGGCATCCACAATGGGCTGGTAGTAGGCAACGAATTGGTTGGCTTGAATGGCTTCCTGCAGCTCACGGCGAATGATGACGTGCTCTGCCACGTTGGCCACCGCGTCGCCGCAATACCACTGCCAGGTGTTGCGGCCCTGGCGCTTGGCCTCCTGCATAGCGAGGTTGGCCTGGTGCAGTAAGCTCTGAGGCCGACTTGTACGGCTGTTATTGGTAGCAATGCCAATACTGGCGCTGATGTGCAAGCACAGGTCATTCAGGGTAAAGGGCTGGGCAATCGCCGTTAGCAGTTGGTTGGTTAAGTTGATGACTGCTTGCTCGCTGGGATAGGCGGGCAGCATAACCACAAACTCGTCGCTGGACATACGCGCCACGACACCACCTGGAGGAACATTCTCGCGCAGACGTTGCGCAATCGCCTTGAGGAGTTGGTCGCCCGTCCAGTGGTCAAAGGCATCGTTCACCGGCTTGAAGTCGTCAAGGTCGATATATAGCAGGGCAAGGTGTTGATGCTGTTGTGTGCACTCTTTCAGTGCCTGTGCCAGGCGGGCTTGTAGCGCCGTTAAATTGGGCAGCCCGGTCAGCGTATCGTGCGCCTGCTGGTGAGCAAGGCGTACCTCCTGTTCACGCTGGCGGGTCACGTCTTGCTGACAACCGATAAAGTGTGTGCATTCGCCCGCCTCATTAAACACCGGGCTGATAGACAGCTGATTCCAGAAAACCTTGCCGTCGCGCCGATAATTGCGCAGCAATACCTGCACGTCTTCATGGTTGGCGATGCCATGTTGAATAGCGGCGATCGCCCGAGGGCTTGATAATTTCCCCTGCAAGAAACGGCAGTTGCGGCCAAGCACGTCTTCCGCGCTATAGCCGGTAATCTGCGTAAATGCCTCGTTAACGTACACCAGCGGTAAGTCCGGCTGGCTGGCATCGGCCATGACCATCCCGTTGGGGCTGGCCTCAATGCCACGCTTGAGCAGGCGGAGCTCGTCTTCGTCACGCTTTTGCTGGGTAACGTCACGGCAGAGGCCGTAAATCCCGGTTACAACGCCCTCAGCCATAATCGGCGCATAGGTGATATGCAGCGTGAGCGCACGCTCTGCAACATCCAGGCCGGTTACCTGTATAGGCTGATGGACACCGCTGCAGGCGCCCTCAAACGCCTGCTGGGCCCGGTGCTGGTCGGTGGGCACGCATATTTGGGCGTGGCTGGCACCCACCAGCTTGTCCTGAGGCAAGCCGGTGATAAGGGCAAGCGCGTTACTGCACCGCACGATGATTCCGTCAAGGTTGATTTCGCAAAGCCCATCCGGGTAATGCGTGAACAGCGCCTGATAGCGTGCTTGAAGGTCTACTTCTCCTTCAGGAGGAGAGTGGCCCGCGGCGGAGCGGGCACGATGGGCAAAAGAAGAGGTCAATGCATTATCCCGAGGGTGGCGTTAAAAGGATTCCCACGTCGGCTCACCTTGGTCGCGGCGCGCAGCGTTGGGTAAGCTGGCGGGTGACAGTGCGTTGGTCGTTGCCGATTCCTTTCGCTCACTGGGTAGTTTGAAGCTGGCAATCAGTTCGGCGAGCCGATCCGCCTGGTCCTGCAGCGACGCGGCCGCCGTACTGGTCTGGGTCACCAGCGAGACGTTTTGCTGAGTTGCCGAATCCATCTGGGTGATGGCCGTGCTGACTTGGTCGATACCGCTTTTTTGCTCATTGACGGCCAGCGCAATTTCCTGCATCAGGTCGGTCACTTGCGTAACGGCCTTGACCGTCTCATCCATTCCTTCGCCGCTGCGCTCAGACTTCTGCACGCCTTCTTTACCAGAAATTTTGTCAGCGGGGCTAGTTTGCGGGCTATGGGAGGGGATCAATATCGGCAATTACCCTTAAATTCGGAAGAAAAAGCGTTCTCAGGTAAGTGAAACCACTCCCAAAGAAGGCGAAATTCTCACGTTTTTGCGGTTTTTCAACGATTAACTTACTGGTCGGCCAGCACCGATAGAACCTCACTAACGCCTTTCACCGGTGTATGTTTGAACTGAGCGGTCAGACTCTCTGCACTGCGCTATCTAAGGCCTCGTGGTCGGTGACCAGGTGTGGTTCAAAAGCAAGGCGTTGAAGCCGATTTAATAATACTGTTTCGTTCGGGTTGTTCTGGCAGTACTTACATTCTATTACTGGGCAGATATATCGATATGTGAGGCCTTTTGTATCTCAGCCCTTGGTTAATAAGCACCATATGATCGGGTTCATGACCAGAAGTTGAGACCTTGTAAATTCGCTAATATCACCCTTCTCAATAATTTTGTTGGCGTCATTTACCTCAGCCTGTGAGTTTGATGGTGTGGCGTGTGTATAACGCCTTCATCAAAGAGTGCGTCTGCGCATTGACACCGCGCCAGGTTGCCCCTATAAACGCTCAATCATCCATCACCATAGGTTCCCATGGTCCTTCTCATCACCATCGCTGCACTGTCTATCGGGTTTTCCTTTTTGTGTTCTGTCCTGGAGGCAGCGCTGCTATCTATCACGCCGAGCTATATCGCCAGGCTGAAGGAAGACAAGCCCAAGCTCCATGCGTCATTGACGCAGTTAAAGGACAATATTGATCGCCCGTTGGCGGCCATTCTCACTCTCAATACCATTGCGCATACAGTAGGGGCCACTGCGGTAGGTGCGCAAGCGGCGGTGGTTTTTGGTGAGTCATCCATCGGCATCGTGTCGGCGGTCATGACCATGTTGATCCTGGTGCTTTCCGAGATCATTCCCAAAACGATTGGTGCGACTTACTGGCGGGGGCTGTCGCCGCTGCTGCCACGTTTTCTCAAGCCGATGATCGTCATTTTGCTGCCGTTCATCTGGATGTCCGAGCAGATTACCCGCCGCCTTGGCAAGTCCGAGCACGATGTAGACCTGCGTGATGAGATCAAGGTGCTGGCGCGAGTAGGGCTGGAAGAGAAAGTGCTGGATGCCGACGAAACGCGCACCATCGTCAACATGCTTAACCTGCACGATATCCCGGTGGGCAAGGCCATGACGCCGCGAACCGTCTGTCAGACGGTGCTGCCGCATCTTACGGTGGGCGAGTTTGAAGAAGCCTATAGCCATACACCGTTCACTCGATTTCCGGTCATGGATAATGGAGAGCAGGCTTTTGGCTACGTGCATAAAGCCGATATGTATCACGCTGATGAGCACAAGACCATGAAGGACATGATGCACCCCATCGCCAGTGTGGATGTGTCGCACAACGTGGAACAGGTGTTCGCCTCGATGCTGCATGACCGCCTGCACATGCGGGTGATCTACGATGAGCATGGCACCTTTGTCGGCCTGATCACCCTGGAAGACATTATCGAAACGATTCTTGGCCAGGATATCGTCGACGAAACTGACAACGTCGATAACCTGCGCAGCTACGCCAAACAGGTATGGCTCAAGCGAGTCAAGCGAGAGACAAAAGCCGCTGAAAAGTCGGCTGACTCGCATAGCAACTAGTTTTTTATATCGTCCAGTGACTCCATGCCTTCGCCTGGGCCGTTTTTTATCACGGTGAGGCGGTTTTGATTGGCTTGCTTAGCACTTTATGTTCTATAGTGATGGACCTGAAAGACGCTTAAAGCATTAGGGTTTTTGACCCACAGGAGGAGAACATGTCACTACGTATCAATGCCGTGGTTCCCGATTTCGAGGCTGAGACCAGCCAGGGGCCCATCCGTTTTCATGAGTGGATTGGCGACAACTGGGCGATCCTGTTTTCTCACCCCAAGGACTTTACGCCCGTTTGCACCACCGAGTTTGGTGCCGTTGCCACGTTAAGCGAGGAGTGGAAAAAACGCGGTACCAAGGTGATCGGCGTCTCGGTAGACGGCGTGGAAGATCACAAACGCTGGGGCGATGATATTAAAACCGTGAGCGGCAGCGACGTTGATTTTCCGATCATTGCCGATGACGGGCTGACCGTTTCCAAGCTTTACGACATGTTGCCGGAAGACGCCTATCTACCGGATGGCCGCACGCCCGCTGACAGCGCCACGGTGCGTTCGGTATTCATCATCGGACCGGACAAGCAGCTCAAGCTGTCCATGACCTACCCGATGACCGTAGGCCGCAACTTCGCCGAGATCCTGCGCGCCTTGGATGCCTTGCAAGCCACGGCCAAGCACGGTGTGGCGACACCGGCAGACTGGACAGTCGGGCAGGATGTGATTATTCCGCCCAGCGTGTCAGACGAAGACGCCAAGCAAAAATTCGGCGATTACGAGACAGTGCTGCCGTATCTGCGTAAAACCACACTGAAATAAGTTGCATCTTGAAGGCGGGGTAATGAAAACCTGCCCAGAAAAAAGTGCCAGCCCTTGAAAGGCTGGCACTTTTTATTGTGGCCAGGAAAGCTAGCTGGCTGCCTTGAGCGTTAGTTGGTCGATGGATGACGATACATTACGCGACCCTGTCAGTATTTCATTTACGATCGTTTCTATTTCGCTGATGCTTGCCTGGCTCGACTCGCTGCGGTCTATGACTTGCTTCATGGTCTGAGTGGTGCGTGTAACAAGGTCACTGTTTTCCCTGAGCACCAGGGTAATGCTGTCGACCGCTTCACTCGACCCTTTGGCCAGCTGGCGAACCTCATTGGCAACAACGGCAAAGCCGCGCCCCTGCTCTCCGGCGCGAGCGGCTTCCACCGCCGCATTAAGCGAGAGTAAATTGGTCTGGTTGGCAATATTGGCGATGGCCCCAGTAATCATGTTGATATTTTTTGCCTGCTCGTTGAGCGATTCAACCAAGCGTTGCGCTTCAGCCAGGGCCTGGGCTGATTGCTGGGCGTCCTCAAGTACACGCTGCAAGTGAGACAGGCCGCTCTGGGCAATCTGCTCGGTTTCCGATGATGTCGATTGCGCCGTCAATACCGCTTGATTGGCAGCATGGGCTTCCTGCATGGCCGAGGTGATATCGGTGGCAAACTTGACCACTTTAAACACCTCGCCGTTGGCATCCGTAATCGGATTATAAGTCGCCTCCAACCAGAGGCTGTGGCCTTGCGAGTTCAATCGCTCAAACTTGCCTTGCTTGAACTCGCCTCTGGCCAGCTCTTCCCAGAAATGCGGGTGTTGTTGGTAAAACGCGGGTGGGCACAACTGGCGATGATGCGAACCTGCCAACTGCTCGTTGGTATAGCCGACCGCTTTCTCGAAGTTGGTATTGGCGTTGATTATTTCCCCTGTCGGGGTGAATTCAATCACTGCCATGGAGCTATCAATCGCCTGCAGAACAGCGTCCTTGCGCGCCGCTTCCTGGTGCTTGGCCGTCACGTCGTTGGCGACCTTGAGGACGCTCACGACACGCCCGCGTCGGTTGCAAACAGGCACATAGGTAGCCTCAAGCCATATGTCCTGCCCCCTGGCATCTATGCGCTTGAACGTACCCTGATGGCTTTCTCCTTCAGAAAGCGAACGCCAGAATGATCGATACTCGGAAGACCCCGCCTCGTTTTCAGTGCAGAACAGTTTGTGATGCTGGCCCTTGATGGCGTCCAGCGAATAGCCAACCGCATCCAGGAAGTGTTGGCTGGCGTCCAGAATAATACCGTCAGGGGTAAATTCGATGCAGGCGGTGTGTTGCATCAAGGCACGTCGATGGACGTTATTCGTGTTGTCAAAAATCATGTCGTAAGTCCCGGTGTCTTCTAAACCGCCTGAGTAATTAGCGTATTGCTACTTTTTTTAATAGTTATACATATCCTATACGAAAGCGGCAAGGTTGACATCCTCTGTCACCTTGAAGACCGAGCGGCAGGTCAAAAAACTGTTTATATACCTTAAAGGTACTATCGATAAAGGTACTATCGATGGCTGGTATGGAGACGTCTGCTATCAGGTGTTAGGGGAATGCGAGAAACAGTTTTTAAGGGCAGTTTGGCAGCTTTCTCGTCGCGGAGAACCCGAGTTGGCTAAACCAGGCGGTGGCGTCATTGCCTGAGTTATCGCCATCGCTCATCAAGGCGACGCCGTCGATGGTCGTCACCGAGTCATCGAAAAGGGTAGCAAAGTCGACGCGCACGTCGCGTACTTCGGCGACCCACTCGCCCACCCTCGATGAGCCCCCTTGTAGTGCCATCAGCTCGGCGCGGTCGGTAAACGCATTCGTCCAGGTGCTACCCGCGTCCTGCGTCGACGACCAGACATAATTGATGGATTGAACTTGCCAGGGCAGCAGCCCCGTTTTGCGCGCCACATAGACACGAGCAGGGTAGTCGTCGCCCGCCTTGGTGGTCTCATCGAGCCCCGGGTAGGTGGAGTCCACCTGCCAGCACCAGTGCAGGTAGGGTGTTTCATCGAGGTCGATTTCGCGTTCCAGGTAGCGGGCCGATGCCTGGCCCTGTGATTGGGCCATCAGTACCCTGGCACCATCCTTTTCGACGATCTCGTAATGGGTCTCACCGTCAAAACTGCGGGTGGGCCAGGTCATGATCTGGTTGGGTGTCAACAAGATATCTGCCGTGGCCGCGCTGCTGATCATCAGCAAACCGGCGATAACCGCAACGCTTTGTCGTGGGCGCATAGGGTAACTCCTAGTCATCCGGTGTCGATGACGGTTTCAAGGCAGCAGGATGGTGTTCACCGATGGCATGCAGAAGATCGAACTGACGCGCGCAGGCACGGCAGGCACCACACATGGAAAGGTGAAAACGCAACGCTGTTTTTTCCCGGAGGGTAAGCACCCGATCCTGTTTGAGCGACATCAAGCGTGTGGCTTCACGGCACATCAGCATAGAAGACTCCTTGGTTAGTTGAGCAATCAGGGTGAGCTAAGCTTGACCTTTATGAGGCGGCTTCACCTTCACCTTCACCTTCACCTTCACCTTCGGCTTCAGCTTCGGCTTCACCTTCAGCTTCAGCGCCACCCTCAGCTTCGGCTCCACCTTCTGCTGCGGCCATCATGTAATAACCGGATTCAGTGGTAACGTCGGAGTAGACGGCATGCACTGCTGAGCCACCGGCGACCAGAGCCAGAACGGGGACCGCATAGGCACAACCTTTGGACAGGCGATCCAGCAGCGATTGTCGTTTATCGTTTGGCATAAAGCCTCCTTTGCAAAGGTATAGGTTTAGTTGTTAAGCGCTGTTACCTCTGGCCAGCATATAGGTTGCCATCATTGCCAGCGTCACCTGAAACATCATGCCTCCTAAAGGATGCGAAGATGTGGCCATGAAGTGCCATTGCCCCCAGTGCACCATGAAGATGGCGCCGAGCAGGATGGGCACCATACCCAGCGCGCCCAGGCGAGTTATGAGGTCGCCCAAGCGACTCTTCATCAACCCACCCAGGACGACAAGCAAACCGGTGCCAATCTCACCCAGGGCCACAAGAACGCCAAGAATGAGCGGTAGGTTCATCATGGTCGAAAATGCGGCAATCCCTGAGCCCATGAATTTGTCGACCCCCATGTAAACAAAGACACTTGCAAGGCCCAGACGCAGCAGCCAGTGTGCATGGCGTTCTATTCCAAGTACGTCTATAGAGCGTGTGGTCGCGTCGTTTTGCATGTAATTGTCTCCTCCCCGATGCCAAACCTTAATGATCTCTTAGCGATGGTTGACCGCTAGCCTTAAAAGCGATCAACCCTTGCTATACGTGTCTTGGTGGTGGAGAGGCGTAAAACTTTACAGCGGATCGAATATTTTTGAGGGGGGAGGGAAACGTTAGGCTAACCAGCCTTTCTCGATGCAGTCGCGCAACTTTAGCCTTGCGCGGTGCAGGATGACCCAGCAGTTGGACTCTGAGATATCGAGCACATTGCATATTTCCGGTGTTGAAAGCTCCATGAGTTCACGCATCGTGAACACGCGGGCCGTGTTTTCCGGCAATGCCACCAGGCAGGCATCCAACACTTTCCAGAAAGCCGTATTTTCGAGCACTTGATCGGGGTCGCCCCATGGCGTTGGACGTTTCGTCGCCTGCCAGCGGCCGTTGTCCTGAAACAGGTTTTCCAGCGCGTCGTCGTCACTTTGCTCATCACTCTGCCACGCGACATAGCGGCCTTGCTGGCGGAGTCTTTCGAGTATCTTGTTTTTGAGGATGCCGAAGACCCAGGTTTCAAAAGCGGAACGCCCGGCAAAGGTATCGTGTTTTTCCAGTGCAGTGACCAGCGTGTCCTGCACGGTATCTTCGGCGGCGGCGTTATCGCGCAGCTGTAAGCGAGCAAAGGCGACAAGCTTGGGTCTTAGCGCCGCAATATGTTCATCGGGTGAATGCGTGGCGGTTATCACGTTAGTCCTCAACGACAAGATCTGATGGCAGAAATGTTCAAGCTTATACGCCAGTCTAGTCCGGTGTATCGATCACGTCGTTTACCTGTAGAACCGGCTCCACATTGGTGAAGTTGGCGATATCGGCCAGCAACTGATTGCCGACTTCTGCGAACGCCGCTTCAAAGCGTTGAGCCGAGTCAAACCCCAGGTGCGCCACAAGATGGTAGGGGGCTTGAGGGTCGATCTGGCGGTGGACACGAAGATAGCGTAAACCGCGCTCGCCCAGCAGTGAATTTACCAGCGGTGCATGTTTTTCCAGGTAGTAGTCATCGTCAAAGGACAGCGTATCTGTATTCGGGTAGGCAACCATGACGTCAATCATCAATTTCTCCAGCTAAAAAATAGGCTTGTGGCCGCATTCGCGACCACAAGTTAACGCGGTTTATGACGCGGGTGCTTCCCACGCAAGCGGCTTGAGCTCTTCGTTGAGCGGTGTGCCGGCAAGGTGGTTGGTGTAGTTCGAGAGTGTTTTCAGCGCGCAGGCAATGACCAGCTCGAGCACCTGCTGGTGGGTGAAACCTGCTTCAAGGAAAGCATCCAGCTCGGCTTGCTCAGCCCAGCCACGCTGAGCGTTCAAGTGGCGTGCAAAACGCGTCACGGCCGCCAGCTTGGCATCGTTGGGCGTCTTGCGGTCGCGCAGATCCTTGACGATCTCGTCGTCGGCTCCGGCTTGCTTGATGCCACCGGTATGCGCAGCGACACAAAAGGCGCAGTGGTTGTCAGCGCTGATGGCCAGCAGGGCCGCCTGCTGTTCCACCGGGCTCAGGCTGGTCTTGGCATAGATGCCGTCAAGGGTCATATAGGCTTCGAGAAGCGTCGGCGCCTCGGCCATCTTGGCGAAGATATTGGGCAGGAAGCCCATTTTCTTTTCGGCGGCTTTCAGGTTCGCTTGCGCTGCTTCGGGTGCGCTATCGGCGGTATGTAATGGAAAATCGGCCATTTCGCTCTCCTTGGATCGATAAAAATCAGTTGATGCAGGCTTGCTGCATTGTGCTCCTTGATTATGGAACAATTGGTTCAAAAATGGCAATGGTCAACGACAATAATCCAATTAGCTGCCGTAGTTGAAAAATCTGTAAAGTTTTGGCCGGATGCCTCACCAACACATGGCGAGCGGCTTTGCACCGCACCGGCTGCGCTGTCGAGAGGCTAGCGCGCCGTCCCGAGTGACCCTCAATGCCGAGTAAAGAAGCCTAATGAGTCGAGTGATAATGCCAGTAGACCGTCAATATGCCCCCAAGCGAACTCATGTCGCCTTGATAGTGGGGGCGTTGATGCTTCCCGGGATGGCCACGGCCCAGCCAGACCCGAATGCGGACGGTTATTATGCGATACCGGCGCAGGGCGAACTGATTGGGCAGGACTACGAAGTCATCGCCAATCAAGACGATACGCTTTTGGATATCGCCCGGGAACATAATGTTGGCTACGAGGAAATCCGCTCCGCCAATCCCGACGTCAGTCTTTGGGTGCCCGGCGAAGGTACGTCGGTGACGATTCCGCGTCGGCATATCCTGCCTGACGTCGAGCGCAAGGGTGTGGTGATTAATATTGCCGAGTTGAGGCTCTATTACTATCCCGAGACAAGCGAAGGGCAGCCATCGCGCGTGGCGACCTACCCCATCGGTATTGGGCGAGAGGGGTATGATACGCCGCTGGGCATTACCCAGACCATCATGCGGCTGGAACAGCCGGCTTGGTATCCCCCCAGTTCGATGCGCCAGGAGGCGGCCGAGCGGGGTGACCCACCGCCAGAGGTCGTGCTTCCCGGTCCCGATAACCCCCTTGGCGAGTACGCCATCCTGCTGGATATCCCTGGCTATTTGATTCATGGCACGAACCAGCCCGACGGTATCGGCATGCGGGCCAGCCGTGGCTGTATCCGCATGTACCCTGAAGATATCGAATCCGTCTTTGATGAAGTGCCCACCAATACCCAGGTCAATATCATCGACCACTCAATCAAGGTGGGGGAGGACGAGCAGGGGAACAGCTACTTTCAGGTCTTCAAGAGCGTCGAGGGCGTCGAATCGGGCATCGAGCAGTTAGAGGACATGCTGGTAACGAGAGGTGTCATTGAGGAGCAGGGGGGAGGCCTCCTGGACAAGGTTCGGCTGCTGCCGCATTTTGCTGAACCCGACGACCGGATACATTCGTTATCGTCCTTTTATCAAGCGGTGATCGAGCCGCCTAGCGAGACCGATGTCATGACAGTTTATAGCTTGATGGACGAGCCAGCAGCGGCAAGCTGCTAGCGCAAACGCTTTAAGGACCCCGCCTTCATTTTTTGGCAACCAGCGTTTTCATGTCTTGAGTCGACAAGTGATTGTTACAGAAAAAGTTAAAAGATCAGTACTTTATCCGCCTGCTCGGTAAGCTCGGCGAGTTCGTCCATGGTGCTGCGTTCGGCGCCCTTGACCACCTCCTCCTCGGTGATTCCCCGTGCATCCATGCAGGTGCCGCATAGCAGCACGCGACCCTTGTTGATCACGCGTTTGACCATGCGTTCGGCGTTGTAGAAACCGTCTGGTGTCTTCTGGCCCCCTTTTGCGCCCGAGACCGCATCGCCCATGAGAAAGACGTTTACTTCTGCTTCACGTTTGAGTAGCGCATGGGCCAGGCGTAGGCCGTTATAGAGTCGCTCGGTGCCGTAGGGAGGGTCGTTAATGATGATTAATGTTTGCATAGCGTTTCTCCTTGAGTATCATTCTATTAATCAATAGAATGATTTTTAGTCTGAGTAATAAACTTATTAGCTGTCAAGCTTGAACGCGACGAAAATCCAGGGAGCAGACACGATGACATCGCAACAAGACGTACTCGATACCTTGGCCCAGGTGGCCCGGGCCATGGGTAATGGCCACCGGCTGGCCCTGTTGGAACGCTTGGCACAGATGGGCGCGCCGGTGGAAAGTCTGGCCAGCAAAACCAACCTCACCGTAGGCAACGCCTCCCAGCACCTCCAACAGCTGCGTCGGGCGGGGTTGGTGACCGCCAGCCGTTCGGGCAAGCAGATGATTTATCGCCTCAGCGATGAGCGCATCGTCACCTTGATGAGCCTGCTGCGGCAGGTCGCCGAAACCAACCTGGCTGAAATGGAGCGTCTGGTCAGTCAACTGTTCGCCGACGACGATGCAGGCGGGGTGATGAGGGCCGTTTCACGGGATGAACTGCTGGCCGGGCTCGAACGCGGGGAGGTGGTGTTGCTGGATGTGCGGCCTGAAGAGGAGTACGCAGCGGGCCACCTGCCCGAGGCGCTGAATATCCCGCTGGCATCGCTGGAATCCATGCTGGATCAACTGCCTCGTGATCGCGAAATCGTGGCCTACTGCCGGGGCCCTTACTGCGCGCTTTCCCATCAAGCCGAGATGTGGCTGCGCGAACGCGGCTTTCAGGTCAGGCGGTTTGCCGAAGGCTTTCCCGAGTGGAAAGCAGCGGGGTTACCGCTGGGATAAGAGGAGGCGTTGCCATGCAAGCGCTGCTTTTAGACGACGAGCCGCTGATTCGCGGGACGGCCTTTGTGGTGGTGCTGTTGACCATGGCCGGTTGGGAGGTAGTGGCGCAGCGGCGACCCCAACGTATCGGGCGGGGCAAACGCTGGCCGAGCAACTTGCTGATCGTGATGATAGATACGCTGGCGGTGCGCGTAGCGTTTCCGCTGGCGGCGGTCGGTACGGCGCTGTTGGTCGCTGATCAGGGGTGGGGGCTGTTTAACGTATTCGCGGTGCCGGTCTGGCTGGCAGTGGTGGTATCAGTGCTGGTGCTGGATGTGGCCATCTATTTTCAACATCGCCTATTTCATGCGATGCCGTGGCTATGGCGGTTGCACCGTATGCACCATGCCGACCTGGAGTTCGATTTCACTACCGGGCTGCGCTTTCACCCGTTGGAAATCGTGCTGTCGATGGCGATCAAGATGGCGGTGGTGATGCTGCTGGGCGCACCCGCTGCCGCGGTCCTACTGTTTGAAGTGCTCCTGAATGCAACGTCGATGTTCAACCATGGCAACGTCCGCCTGTCGCGCAATCTGGATCGTCGACTGCGCTGGCTGGTGGTGACGCCGGATATGCATCGCGTCCATCACTCCATCATACGGCGCGAAACCGACAGCAATTTCGGCTTCAATCTGCCCTGGTGGGACAAGCTGTTCGGCACCTATCGCGACCAGCCGGAAAAGGGCCATCTGGGGATGACGATCGGCATCGAGGACTTTCGCAACGCCAAGGAACTGCGTCTGGATCGCATGCTCTTGCAGCCCCTCAGGCAGACGCCGCGGCGTGGCCGTGATGACTAGCCTGCCGCGCCCAGTAGCGAAGCGTCGATGGATGAACGCCGAAATGCTCGGGTAGCGCGATGCCCAGCTGTTCGCAGAGCGTGCCTAGCAGCGCCATATGATGAATGCTGTGGCTGGTCAGAAACGCCAGTTCCCGGCCCAGGCTGGTGGGCAGTGGCACCGAACTGTCAGCGTCACCCATCTCAACCGGATAGCTCAGCGTCAGGGCGGCATCGTGTGGCATGGTCGCTAATGTCTTGAGCCCCGCCTGCAGCGCTTCGACGCGCTCACCCGCGTAACCGGGCCGGGTTTCCAGCGCCGCTTCCCGCGGGCGTTGTTCATAGTCGAAGATCGCCTGGGTAGATGTCGTCGCGCAGGCATCCAGCAGCGTCTGGTAGTGCTCAAGGATATGGCGAACGTGCTTGCCTAGCGACTGAGTCCCCTTGGCGCCGAGCGGGCGTTGGTAATCCTTTGCAGACACGCGGCCCAGCAGTTGGGCGAGCTGCGCGAGGGTTTGCACGTTTTCGTCAATCAGTGGCGACAGCAATGATGTCGACATGGTCGTTAGCCTCCCGGTGAAATGTGCCGGTGCGGACACCGGCACAGAAGCAGTTAGTTTGACGGGCAGGGCCGGTGTTAACCGGCTTCGGCACCGCCTTCGCCTTCTCCTTCACCTTCCATTTCTTCCTCGCCTTCGCCAGCGCCTTCAGCACCGCCTTCGGCCAGCATCATGGGCGCTTCCTGCATCGAACTGAACCCGTCAGTGGGTTCGTCGGCCTGGGCCTGAAAGGCCAGGCCACCCGCGACCAGCGCCAGGGCAGGCGCTGTATAGCCGAACCGGCGACCAAGGCGGCTCAGTAAACGACGTTTTGCTTCTTGTTGAGACATGAGGCTTCTCCTTATAGTGTCATAAGTAAATGCGCCAGATGGCGCGACTTCCTGCCGCTATACCGCGGCGTGGGAAGAGGGTAAAAGCGGTGTCCGGTCAAGCCATTGGGTAACGGCCTCGACCTGGGTGCTGGCCAGCCGCGCGCGGTGCGCGCCCTGGGTCATGTGCTGCAGCGCGGTCAAGGCGTCAGGGCTTAACCCTTGCGGTTGATCTGCTGTTTCCTGGGCCCTGGGCAGCAGGGCGCCGAGCAACTCGAGCGACGACGGTGCTTCGGAGCTGTCGCTCGGGGCGTCATCAAGCCATAAAAGCCCAACGCAAGGGCCGCGTTCCTGAAACAGGAACCCGGCACCCTCAAGCGGTAGATTAAGCGGTTCCAGGCTGTCCGGTGCGGCCAGCGAGAGGCGTGTCCCGCGCGTCAGGGCAAGGCCATTCTGCGCCGCCACGGTTTTCAGCGTGTCCATCGCCTGGGCAGACTTTTGGGCGGGCACAACGCAGACGACATGTCCCTCCGGCCGACTCAGCAGGACGACGTCGAGTACCAGCTGCCCGTCTCTCACGGCGTGGGACAAGCAGTGCTGGGTGATAGCGGGGACGATGTTGTCGAGGCGCAGACGCGAGCGAATCACCCGGCTGTCGCTGGTCAGGCAGTAACCGTTGGCGCTTTCCAGGACATGCAGCGACGTGTCGGCGGCGTTGCCGTCGGTGTCCAGCAGCGGCGTCAGTGTCTCGGCAATCATGGCTGATACAGGGCCCTCGGGCGCGCTGATCGACCAACGGCGCTGATCGAAGAACAGCGTACTGCGCCAGGTGGCGGGACGCTCGCGAGCGGGGGAGGCCGTGTCGGGCGCGGAGGTGTCGCCATCCCCGGGCGTCAGCAGGCCGTGCTGCCACCATTGCGCAAGGGTCGCCCAGAGGTCGCTGGCCAGGGTGTCGGCATCGACCTGCCCGCTGCTTGCCTCTTGGAGCTGTTCAATCACCCTCTCGAGCGGCGCGCCTTCGCTGACCAGCAGCCAGATCAGTGCCGCGCTGTCGTTAAGCTGGAAATAGCACCCGCTGGGGTGGTGATAAAGCGCCAGACGATCGTCATCGATCAGCTCACTGACGTCCTGGCCTTGGAAAGACAGGCTCAGCGGAGCGAGTTCAGTCGCCAGCCGGTAATCGGCAAGGCTGGGTAGCCCGACAAAGGGCAGGTAGCGATGGGCGTCCTGGGTCGGGTAGAGCGGCACGAAGCCACCCGCCCGTTCGCGCTCGGCCGCCAGCGCAGCGGCATCGAAGGTGGCCGTCTCCCGGGGCGGCTGAGTCAGCCCGGTCAGGGCGATCATGTCCTCCACCAGCCCGGTTTTGACGGCCTCTTCGACCACGCCGCCGTGTTCGGGCTTGGCGCAGGTGCCCAGCGAAGGACTCAGGTTGCACTCCAGAATCCAGGGCTTGAGCTGGTCGTCGACCAGGCAGTCCAGGCCGATCAACTCGTAACAGCCCCGCGGGTCGGCGCCGTCTTCCCGGGAGCGGGCGCGCATCGCTTCGACCCCGGAGAGCGCGGTCAGCGTGGCCAGATCCTGCAACTGGTCAAACAGTGCCTGATCGTCGTGGCCCTGCTCGCGAAGCCAGTGGCGATAGCGGTCAAGGTCGATAAACTCCACCGGAATCTCGGCATCCAGGTTGAGCGCGTTGATGTCGGGGTTGGTCAGCTGGCTAAAGGGATTGTCGATGTCATCCGGGCTCCACGGCGCCGAGGCCAGCTTGGCAAAGCCCTGGTCGTAGAGATAGATGCGTAGCGGGTCAATGCTGGCGATCAGCATATACAGGCGCAGCACGTACTTGTGGCCGCGGATGGTATGCGGGTTGGCAACGTATTCCTGCACCAGCCAGTTGGGTTCCAGTGGCGCGGTGGTCGGATCGCGCAACACCTGAACCCCTTGGCCCTTGGACGCATTGGTCGGTTTCAGGATCCAGCGCTTATCGGGATGCGCGGCGGCGTCTTCGACCAGCGCCGGGTAGTCGTGGGGCATTTCATAGGCGCGGGGGAAGAAATTCAACCGCTTCGTGTTGGGGTGCGCTTCCCCAAAGTGGCGCCGGGTGCGTTCGCGCAGCGTCTTCAGGCCCGCATGCAGGCGGCTTTTGACCGTGAGCGCGGCGTTGCCGGGGATGTGGTTCATCACCTGGCGGGGGGAGGTTGCCTTGAACGCCGCCCTGGGCGGCATGCCGGTGACCCAGGCCGCCTGCCACTGCGTTTCGTCGCCCTGCTCCCAGCCCTCGGCTTCCAGGGTCTGACGAAAAAAAAGGTCCTGCTCGGCGTGGCGTTTGCCGCTCAGCCAAAAGCGTGGTGGGGGAGTAGCGTGCGCGCTCATCCTGGGCTCCTTGTCGGGTCGTTACCAGTGAGTGGTCGATCAGCGCGATTGCTTACACAACATTTTCAGCGATTTTGCAAAGCAGACCCTGCATCGATGCCACGACCATTGGTACCTTTATCTATACGGTTATGCCAAAAAAGCATTTTGATAATGGTTTTATATCACCCACTATCATATTAATGTACCAAACGTTCTTTCGCCTGTTTTACTGAAGTCGATGAGCGTTGCTCGCGACCGCAATGGAGGTTTTATGTCCCGCTTACTATTGGGCCTGATCGGCGCCCTGGGGTTTTCCGCCCAGGCCTTAGCACTTGAAGAAAAGCCACTTGAAGAAACGCCGCTTGAAATGACGCCGCTGGTGGATGCCGAGTGGCTGAACGAGCATCTTGATCAAGAGGAACTTGTGGTATTGGACGTGCGTTCGTCCATCGACGATGGCGGCGATGCCGAGAGCTTTGCCGAGGCCCGCATTCCGGGCAGCCGCTATTCAAGCTACACCGATGACGGCTGGCGCGAAACCCGCGACAGCGTAGCGGGCTTGATGCCCGAGGTGAGCGATCTGGAAACGCTGATTGGCGATCTGGGTATCGATAACGACAGCGCGGTGGTGATTGTACCCGCCGGTACCGGCGCCACCGATTTCGGCAGCGCGGCGCGGGTGTATTGGACGCTCAAGGTCCTCGGCCACGACGATGTTGCCATCCTCAACGGTGGCTTTGCGGGCTGGGAACAGCAGGGCTTTGACGTGGCAAGCGGCGAGCCTGAGTCATACGATGCCGCGGAATTCGATGCCACGCTTCGCGAGGAGCTGATTGCGTCAACCGAGGACGTGGAAGCCGCCCGGGAAAGCCAAGCGCAGCTGGTCGACGCCCGGCCCGCCGACTATTTCGCCGGTGACAACCAATCCCCCGCGGCACGGGTGGCCGGTACGATTCCGGGCGCGCGGAGCCTGCCCCACCAGTCGCACCTGAACGACCAGAACGGTGCCTACTACCTGGACGTCGCCGGTCTGCAATCGCGTATCAATGCCGTGGAGCTGGATAGCAGCGAGCGCACGATCGCCTTCTGCAACACCGGTCACTGGGCTGCGACCGACTGGTTTGTGCTCAGCGAAGTCGCCGGGTTCGACAACATCGCCATGTATGACGGCTCGATGGCCGCCTGGACCGTCAGCGATTCCCGCCCGGTGCAGCTCGCTCGCGAAGGCATCAAGCAGGTGAAAGAGCTGCTGAACTAAGCCTTCAACGGCTTCCAAACGCATCCCATCCCCGGGTCGGCCAGGCCGCGCCGGGGGGGAGCGTTGCTGTGTCCCCTCGGCTGCCACGCGCAGCTTTTTCTTTGCCCCGCGGTCGCGAAGGGGCGCTGACTCCCCTAATCCCCCTGCAACATGTTAAATTAATGGCCTAGAGAGTGATTTGTCCCGTTGAAGCGTGGGCGACAGTTTCCAAGAGTGGTGACAATGACCATCGGCAGACCCTTACAGCATCAGCCGGAAGAAGCGCTAAAGGCGGCGGTTAACACCTTCTGGCGCTCTGGCTACTATCATACGTCCATGCGCGACCTGCTGGACGCCATGGCGCTGTCGCGCAGCAGCCTGTACCAGGCGTTCGGTAACAAAGAAGCGCTGTTCCTGCTAGCCCTGCAGAATTACCGCGAAGAACTGTTGGCGTCGCTGTCCGAACAGCTGGACGCCGCCGATAGCGCCTGGTCGTTTATCGAGCAGCTGTTGTATTCAGCCGCCGATACCGACAGCCAGCAGGCATCGCTTGGCTGTTTGCTGTTCAACTCCGCCACCGAGCTGGGCGGAGAAGACTCGCTGCCAGCGCAGACCGCTCGTGATAGCGTGGCGAGCGTGACGGCTTTCTTTCATGGCGTTATCAAGCGCGCCCAGCGCGAAGGCAGTATCGGTGAGACCCGCGATCCGCAAAGTGCCGCACAGTTTTTGACACTGTCGATGTCAGGGCTGCGGTTATTGATGAAGAGCGGTGCCTCGAAGCATCAGGCACAGCAAACCGTCGACTTTATTCTGCGCGGATTGGGTTAGCAGTAACCCCGTCGCACTGACCCTCTGGATAAAAGGCCCTTTTGGCGCATGGAAAATACCTTTTTACTCGGTTTCTTGGGTAGCCTTGCCGCTGGCTCGTTGACGGCCGTCGGTGCGTTACCGGTATTGCTGGGCAAAACCCCTGACCGCGGGTTTCGTGACCTGGCGCTGGGGTTTGCCGCCGGTGTCATGCTGGCAGCGTCGTTCTTTTCGCTGATCATTCCGGCGCTGGACGCCGCCGAAATCTATTACGCCGGTGGGCCGGTTCCCGCTGCCATTGTCTGCGCGGCGATCCTGCTGGGCATGGGGGCGATTGCCCTGCTCAATGAACGCCTCCCCCACGAGCATTTCCAGCAGGGTCGCGAAGGCCCCGAAGCCGCCTCGCTGCGGCGGGTATGGCTGTTCGTGTTTGCCATTGCCATTCACAACCTGCCCGAGGGCATGGCAGTGGGCGTTGGGTTCGGCGCCAACGGTCTCGAAGGCGGCATGCCGTTGGCGATCGGCATTGGCCTGCAAAACATACCGGAAGGGCTGGCCGTGGCTATTGCGCTCATGGGTGAGGGGTATTCACGGGTTCGCTCGTGGACGATTGCCGCGCTCACCGGGTTGATCGAGCCGATCGGTGGTCTGTTCGGTGCCAGTATCATCAGCGTCTCGCAGATATTGCTGCCCTGGGGTATGGCCTTTGCCGCCGGGGCGATGCTTTATGTGATCAGCCATGAAATCATCCCCGAGACTCACCGCTGTGGGCACCAGAAGAAGGCAACCTTTGGCCTGGCCATCGGCCTTGTGATCATGTTGTTCCTCGACGTGTGGCTGGGGGCGTAACGCGCCGCCGCATCAACGCAGCGCCTCCGCGCCGCCATGGGCGGCATCGTGGCTACACAGCCGGTGGTCGCTCAACACCTCGATAATCCGGCACTGGGCCACGCTGTCGCCGTCGCACTGGGCAACCGTGCGCTTCAGTTCGTCGCGCAGAACCATCAGCCGCTGAATGCGCGACTCCACCTCCGCCAGGTGCCGACGTGCCAGCTGATCGACCTGGTCGCACGGCTGGCTCGGGTGGTCGGCCATATCGAGTAGCTCCCGCACGGCCTCCACCGAGAAGCCGAAATCCCGCGCATGACGAATGAACATCAAGCGCTGCACCGTTGCCTCGCTGTAACGCCGCTGGTTGCCCTCATTGCGCGGGGCGGCGGGCAGCAGGCCGATCTTCTCGTAATAGCGCACCGTCTCCGGCTTGCAGTGGGTGCGGCTGGCGAGTTCGCCGATGCCGATAGCGGCCTGGCTTGGCGTGCTGGTCATGGCTTGAACCTCTAGTGACTACAGGTATTAGGCTGATCCCAATATAGTTGACTGGGAAGGACGATGCCATGACCACTCGCCAGCAAGACACCCGCGACACCGCGCGCCTGAATGTCCAGGGCATGGACTGTGGCGGCTGCGAGCGCAAGGTAGAGGCAGCGCTTGAAGGGTTGTCGCAGGTTGAACAGGTCAACGCCTCCAGCATGAGCGGTACCGTGAGTGTGACCGCCTATGCCGACCAGGCGCTGGACCATGACAGCTTGAAACACACGCTTTCCAGGCTTGGCTATCCGGTGATTGAAGCCTCGCCATCGACGGCATCGACGCCGCGCTGGTGGAACACGACCAAAGGACGCCTGGTGGTGGTCAGTGGCGCGCTGCTGGTCATGGCGTGGCTGCTTTCCTGGGGTCTGCCTGAAGTGGGTGCCTGGCCATTCGTATTGGCCACGCTGATCGGTTGGCTGCCGATCGGGCAGGTGGCCTGGCGCTCGCTGCGCATGGGCAATCCGCTGACCATTGAAATGCTGATGAGTATCGCGGCCCTGGGGGCTTTAACCATCGGGGCCGCCGCTGAAGCGGCCATGGTGGTGTTCTTGTTCGCGGTGGGTGAGCTGCTCGAAGGCGTGGCGGCCGGGCAGGCACGACGCCGTATTGCCGCGCTGGGCAATCTGACGCCAGCGACGGCGCGTCTGCTTGAGGGGGAGGCCACCCGCGAGATAGCGGCGGATGCGTTGACGCCAGGCCAGCGGGTACTGGTGCGCCCCGGCGATCGCGTGCCTTGCGATGGACGTATCATCGCGGGTACCTCCCAGCTCGACGAGTCGCCCATCAACGGTGAGTCGGTGCCCCGGCAGCGGGCCGCCGGCGAGGAGATCTGGGCGGGCACGGTCAATCTCGACGCGGCGTTAGAGGTAGAGGTCACCCGGGGAGCTGCCGACAATACCATTGCCCGGATTATCCATCTGGTCGAAGAGGCGCAGGCCGCCAAAGCCCCCGTGGCGCGCTTTATCGATCGCTTTGCCCGCTGGTACATGCCATTGGTCGTCGGGGTGGCCGTGCTGGTGGCGGTGGTGCCGCCCTGGCTGACCGGGCTTGCCTGGTCCGAGTCGGTCTACCGGGCGCTGGCGCTGCTGCTGATCGCCTGCCCATGCGCACTGGTCATCTCGACACCCGCCGCCATTGCCGCGGGGCTTTCAACCGCCGCGCGGCATGGGCTGTTGATCAAGGGAGGCGCCGTACTTGAACAGCTTGGCAAGCTTCAGCGCGTGGCGGTGGATAAAACCGGCACCCTGACGGCGGGCGCGCCCAGCGTGACCGATGTGGAAGGCTGGGACGAGCCCAGTGAACAAGAGGTTGTCCGCCTGGCCGCTGCGCTGGAGCAGGACTCGAGCCACCCGGTGGCGCAGGCCATTGTGCAGCATGCAGAGCAGTTGGGGCTGTCGCTTGGCAGGGCATCCGAGGGGCAGGCTCAGGCCGGGCAGGGTGTCAGCGGTCGGTTCGAGGGGCGGGCGTTGACCCTTTCAAGTCCGCGCCATTGGCAGGGGACCGAGACCCAGTCAGCGCGAATTGCCGCGCTGGAAGCAGAGGGTAAAACGGTGGTCCTGTTGCTGGCTGAAGGAATCGCGCTTGGCGTGTTGGCGCTGCGCGACGAACCCCGCGAGGATACGCCAGCCGCGATTGAAGCGCTCAAACGCCTGGGCGTCAGCGTGGTGATGCTCAGCGGCGATAACGCGCGCACGGTAGCGGCCATGGGCGAGCAGCTGGGCATTGAGGCCGAGGGCGAATTGATGCCCGAAGCCAAGGCACAGCGCGTACGTGATTGGCAGGCACAGGGAATTGGGCCTGTCGGTAAAGTCGGCGACGGTATCAATGATGCCCCGGCGCTGGCGGCGGCAGACGTGGGGATCGCCATGGGCGGTGGAACCGATGTGGCGTTGGAAACCGCCGATGCGGCCTTGCTGAAGAACCGTGTGATGGGGGTTGCCGAACTCATCGCGCTGTCCCGGGCGACGCTGAACAACGTCAAGACCAACGTGGCGCTGGCGCTGGGTTTCAAGGCGTTGTTTCTGGTGTCGACCGTACTGGGTATCACCGGCATGTGGGTGGCAGTAATGGCTGACACCGGCGCTACCGTGTTGGTGACGCTTAACGCGATGCGTCTGTTGGGCTACCGGTTTCGCTCACCGGCCGTTACGCAAGGCCGGTGAGCGGAAGCTGGATTAGCGACCGACGTAGTCGACCAGTGCTTCGGCAAAGGTGTCGGTGGTGCCGGTGCCGCCCATGTCCGGGGTGACCATATCGCGGCGGTTTTCCAGCACGTCGCGAATCCCCTTGCGAATGGCAGTGGCTTTGTCGTCCATGTTCAGGTGGTCGAGCATCTGCGCCGCGGCCAGCAGCAGCGCGCAGGGGTTGGCGATCTTCTTGCCTTCGATATCCGGCGCGGAGCCGTGCACAGCCTCGAAGATCGCCGCTTTTTCGCCGATGTTGGCGCCCGGTGCCAGGCCAAGCCCGCCGACCAGACCCGCGCACAGGTCCGACATGATGTCGCCAAACAGGTTGGTGGTCACCACGACGTCGAACTGATGCGGGTTCATGACCAGCTGCATGCAGGCGTTGTCGACGATCATCTCCTGGAATTCGATGTCGGGGTATTCTTCGGCGATTTCCCGGGCAACGTCCAGGAAAAGCCCGGAGCTGGTCTTGATGATGTTGGCTTTATGTACGGCGGTGACTTTCTTGCGGCCGTTGCTTTTCGCCAATTCGAAGGCATAACGCACGATGCGCTCGGAGCCTTTGCGGGTCACCTTGATGACCGACAGGGCGGTATTGCCATCGTCGATGTATTCCTGGCCATCGGCGAGGTAAGCCCCTTCGGTGTTTTCCCGCACGGTGATCATGTCAATGTTGTCGTAGCGTGACTGAGTGCCGGGAAAGCTGATCGCAGGGCGCACATTGGCGTAAAGGTCGAAGTGACGGCGAAGCTGCACGTTGATGGAGGAGAAGCCCTTGCCGATCGGCGTGGTAAGTGGGCCCTTGAGCGCGATACCGTGTTTTTCGATGGCGTCCAGCGATGCCTGGGGAATCAGCGTGCCGTGTTTGTCCAGCGCGCCCAGACCGGCGTCGATAAATTCGTACTCCAAACCGCAATCCAGGGCATCCAGCACGCGTAGCGTGGCGTCCATGATTTCGGGGCCGATACCGTCGCCTTTGATCACTGCTATGGAATGGCTCATCTACTGCTCCTCTTCTCTCGGCGGGGGGCCGCTTCAACGTGGAAAGTTGGGACTCGATCAGTCGGTATATTGCATTGCAATGGTACGCCAAAGTGGTGGGCTTGGGCACCCTGCAGTCGTCGAACATGGTGCCTGCCTGACGGCCGTCAAGGAACGCCAACGGCGATGACCGGGTGCAGGGTGGTAAAATTACTGTTAGAATCTTGCGCCTTCCGCTGGCGCCTTTCTGGTTCAGGGCAGGCCACCGACAAATCCGTGTTGATGACACAGTGACCTTGTTTATGACGTTACCGGCACTTGCCACCTCAGGGCTGATGACTCCGCCCTAGGCTTTCCTTCCTATTTGCTGTGCATGACGCCTTCACCCGGCTGTCATCGCCTGGCGGTATCCTTGCGTACCGTTTTGCCATGCCCTGACGTCAGCGTACGTCGCTCTCACAAGCACCATTTGTACTACCCATGTACTACCCAAGCTCTTCACGTGCCGCTGTCGGGTGTTCTACGCCCCACGCTTGCGGCCTGTCGTTAACCTTCAACTATGGACCCCCGCATGTACGAAAAATTTAAACAGTCTTGGCTCTCGAACCTCAAGGGCGACACCCTGGCGGGTATCGTGGTGGCACTCGCCCTGATTCCCGAGGCCATCGCCTTCTCCATCATTGCAGGGGTCGACCCGAAAGTCGGCCTCTACGCCTCCTTCGCCATCTGCGTCATTATCGCTTTCACCGGCGGGCGCTCGGGCATGATCTCGGCTGCCACCGGGGCCATGGCGCTGCTGATGATCACCCTGGTCAAGGAACACGGGCTCGAGTATCTGCTGGCCGCCACGCTGTTGACCGGGGTATTCCAGATTGTCGCCGGCTACCTGAGGCTTGCCGACCTGATGCGCTTTGTCTCGCGCTCGGTGGTCACCGGGTTCGTGAATGCGCTGGCGATTCTGATTTTCATGGCGCAGTTGCCCGAGTTGACCGATGTGACCTGGCACGTTTATGCCATGACGGCGGCGGGGCTTGCGATCATCTACGGCTTTCCCTATGTGCCCGTTATCGGCCGGATGATTCCCTCGCCGTTGGTGTGCATCGTGGTACTGACCGCGGTTTACATGATTACCGGCATGGAGATTCGCAGCGTGGGCGATATGGGCGAATTGCCCGATAGCCTGCCTATCTTCCTGTGGCCGGACGTGCCGCTGAATCTTGAAACCCTGATGATCATCCTGCCGTACTCGCTGATGCTGACCGTGGTGGGGCTGCTGGAATCCATGATGACCGCCACGATCATCGACGATTTGACCGATACCAAAAGCGATAAAAATCGCGAGTGTAAAGGCCAGGGCATTGCCAATATCGGCTCGGGCCTGATCGGCGGCATGGCGGGCTGTGCGATGATCGGCCAGTCGGTGATCAACATTAAATCCGGCGGCCGTCGGCGTACCTCGACCCTGATTGCCGGTGTTGCGCTGCTGTTGATGGTGGTGTTCCTCGCCGACTGGGTCTCGCAGATCCCCATGGCGGCGCTGGTTGCGGTGATGATCATGGTAGCCGTGGGTACCTTCAGTTGGGAGTCCATCCGCGACCTCAAGAAACACCCCATGAGCACCAACTTCGTGATGGTGGCGACCGTTGTGGTCACTGTGGGCACCCACAACCTGGCGATTGGCGTCTTCGTGGGCGTGCTGCTGGCGGCGATGTTCTTCGCCAACAAGGTCGGCAACATCATGTATATCGGCTCGAAGGAAGTCACAGCGGGCAGCGAGCGCGAATACCAGGTCGTGGGCCAGGTGTTCTTTGCGTCCTCCGAGCGCTTTATCGACGCCTTTGATTTCAAGGAAAGCATCGACAAGGTCACCATCAATCTCTCCCGGGCCCACTTTTGGGATATCACCGCCGTGCAGGCGCTGGATCGGGTGGTGATCAAGTTCCGCCGCGAAGGCACCGAGGTTGAGCTGATCGGCCTCAACGAGGCGAGTGCCACCGTGGTGGATCGTTACGCCGTGCACGACGACCCCGTGGCGGTGGAAAAACTCATGGGCGGCCACTAACCAGCAAGGAGTGCACAATGTCTGATCAATTCTCAATGTCCGGTCAGGTACTGGCCGCCATCGACGGCTCATCGTTTTCAGAAAGCGTCTGCGATTACGCCGCCTGGGCCAGCCAGGCGCTGAACGCGCCGCTGGTGTTTGTTCACGTCGTGGACAACCATTCGCAAGCTCCCGAAGACCCCAATCTATCGGGCAGTCTGCGCCTCGGGGCGCGGGAAAAGCTCATGGAAGAGCTTTCCGACCTTGACGAGCAGCGGGCCAGGATCAACCGCGAGCAGGGCAAGCTGATGCTCGAGGCGGCCAAGGCGCGTGCCGTTGAAGACGGCATCGCCGACCCCGCCACCCGTCAGCGCAACGGTACCCTGGTGGAAACCCTGGTAGAGCTTGAAAACGATGTGCGTCTGCTGGTCATGGGCAAGCGCGGCGAAACCGCCGACCAGGCCAGCGGCCACCTGGGCTCAAACCTTGAACGCGTGGTGCGCGAAATGCATCGGCCGATTCTGATGGTGCCGCGAGGCGGTTTCAAAACCCCGGAAAAGGTCATGATGGCGTTCGACGGCAGCAAGACGGCGCGGAAGGGTATTGAAATGCTCGCCAAGAGCCCGCTGTTCAGCGGCATTGCCTGCCACGTGGTCATTGTTGGCGCCGATACCGGCGAGAACAGCTCGCAGCTCGAGTGGGCGCTTGCCACGCTGCGCGAGGCGGGCCACGAGGCCGAAGGGGCGATTCGCGCCGGTGAGGTGGAGGCCACGCTGCATGCGTACGCAGCAGATAACGACATCGACATGATGGTCATGGGCGCCTACGGTCATTCGCGCATTCGCCACTTGTTGGTGGGCAGTACCACCACCGACATGCTGCGCAAGAGCACCATTCCCGTGCTGATATTGCGTTAAGCACTGCCCAAACCGGCCCCTTCTGATGGCAGAGGGCCGGTTTTTTTTGGCTGAAGAAAGTGCCGCCAACTTCACCAAACGTCGATCTTGGTTCTATGCTTAGTGAAGAGGTGTTACCAATTCACTCATAGGCAACGGTGGGGTGTAACCTTGAATTTACCAACCTTGGACACGCAGAAAACGGTTTTTGACGAACGCTCATCATCCCATCGCTTCTTCGCTGGTTTGTTGAAGCAAGCGGATATCAATATCAACGGCAATCGGCCGTGGGATATACAACTGAAAGCGCCAGGCGTTATCGATAGCGCCCTTTCGCGAGGCAACTTAGGGCTTGGCGAAAGTTACATGAATGGCGATTGGGACGCCGAGTCGTTGGATCAGTTCTTTTACCGCCTCGTGCGCGCCCAGCTTCACCATCGTGTCAATCCTACCAAGCTTATTTATCATTCATTGCGTTCTAAGCTGCTCAATCGTCAAAGCGTCAAGCGGGCCTGGGAAGTGGGTGAGAAGCATTATGACCTGGGTAATGAATTCTATGCGGCCATGCTCGACAAGCGTATGACTTACACCTGTGGCTATTGGAAGGACGCTGAAACGCTTGATGATGCCCAGGAGGCCAAGCTCGACTTGATTTGTCGTAAGTTGGACCTTAAACCCGGTATGCGGGTGCTGGATATCGGCTGTGGCTGGGGCAGCTTCATGGCCTATGCCGCGGAGCACTACGGCGTTGAGTGTGTGGGCCTGACCATATCCAAAGAGCAGGCGGAGTTTGGTCAACGGGTGATGAAAAACGATCTTCCCGTCGAGTTTCGCCTGCAGGACTATCGCGATGAAACCGAGCAGTTTGATCGTATCGTCAGCGTTGGGATGTTCGAGCACGTAGGGCGCAAGAACTACCGCGAATACATGGAAGTCGCCAACCGCTGCCTGAAAGAAGATGGCCTCTTTCTGCTTCACACCATCGGTAAGAATTTAAGCACAACGTCAACCGACCCGTGGATTGATAAGTATATTTTTCCCAATGGTGAACTCCCCACCCTCGGCCGAGTGACCGATGCGGCGGAGGGGTTATTTGTGGTCGAAGATGTCCACAATTTTGGTGCTGACTACGACAAGACGCTGATGGCCTGGCATGAAAATTTTGAAGCCAACTGGCCGCAATTCACAGATCTGTTTGACCACACCTTCTACCGCATGTGGCGTTATTACCTGCTAAGCTGCGCCGGCGCTTTCCGCGCTCGTGAAATCCAGCTATGGCAGTTCGTGCTCAGCAAGCAAGGTGTGTTGGGCGGATATGAGCGCATCAGCTAGGCAGGGCCAGCGCCCCTGCGAAGGTCATTTGACTCAGGAGCAGACGTTACCTTGATGCGCGACACCCTGGAAAAGTATCAAGTCTGGCTTTATCTGCTGGCCATTGTTGCCGGTATTGGTTTGGGGTCGCGTTGGGAAACGGTTCAGGCATGGGACGTCGCTCTCTGGCCGCTACTAGGCGTGCTACTATATGCCACCTTTACCCAAGTGCCCCTTTTGAATATTTCCCAAGCCTTCAAAGACCGGCGCTTTATGGGCGCGCTGTCGTTGGGCAACTTCATCGTCATGCCGTTGGTCGTGTGGGGATTGACCACGCTTTTTGGGTTGGAGGGTGCTGTATTGCTCGGCGTCCTGCTGGTGTTGTTGGTGCCCTGCACCGACTGGTTTATCAGCTTTACGCATCTTGGGCAGGGAGACAGTGCCAGGGCAATTGCCGCGACACCCGTATTGCTTCTGCTGCAGATAGTACTTTTGCCGCTTTATGTCGCGTTAATGATGGGCGAGCAGTTTGTCGGTGCCCACCTGCTGAGCGACTTGTTGCCTGCCTTTTTAGGGCTGATCGTGACGCCGTTACTACTTGCCTGGCTGACCGAAAAAGGGGCCGCGCAATCCGCTGCACTCAAGCGAGGCGTTGAGGTGATGGGGTGGCTACCCGTGCCTCTGCTGGCCACGGTGGTGTTCTTGATTGCGGCCTCGCAAGTGCATGTGATTATTGGATCGCAAGAAGTGCTGTGGCGAATCGCCGTGATCTTCGTGCTCTACCTGTTGGCGGCAGCCCTGGTCAGCAAGACACTCCACACCCTGTTTCGTCTTCCCGCGGCGGCCGGCCGGACGCTGGTGTTCAGCCTCGGCACCCGCAATTCCTTTGTGGTACTCCCGTTGGCGATTGCGTTGCCCGATATCTGGGCCGCGGCGGTGGTGGTCATTGTCCTGCAGTCACTGGTCGAACTGCTGGGCATGGTGGCCTACCTCGCCTGGGTACCGCGGCTGGTAAAGCAGTCACCGGCCGAGTCGAGAGCCGGTTAAGCGCGGGTCAAGCTGGATGACTTAACCGCTATGGGCGCAGCGTTGCCCTACCCACACGGCCACCAGCCATAAAGGCAGACTGACAGCGATATAAGCCAACGCCAGGAGGGGTTGGGTCTGGGCAAGTGAAACGACCTCTAGGCTGAACAGAGAAAAGGTGGTGAACCCGCCGCAGAAGCCCGCCACCCAAAAGGGCTGCCAGCGTTTGCGTTGTGCATCGGGTGCCTGGGCAATGCGCCCGGCAAGCCAGCCGATCAGCCCTGAGCCGACGACATTGACCAGAAGCGTCCCCCAGGGGAAGGCGCTACCGAAACTGCCTACCATCGATAACGAGATGACGAAACGCAGCGCACTGCCGAGACCGCTGCCCAGGCCCACCGCGGCATAGGTGGCAAGCGCCTTCATAGGCCTCCCCCCACCAACCATGCACCTAACCCCAGCGCCGCCACGCCGAATGTCAGCGTGCCGATGATATTGGCGAGCGCCTTGCCTCCCATGCCGTTTTCCCAAAGGCCCAGGGTTTGCAGGCTGAAGGACGAGACCGTCGTGAAACCGCCCAGCAACCCGACGGCGATAATCAGCCAGACACCGCCTGACGGTGGGCTGCTCTGATGGAGAGTACTCGCCAACCCGCCAAGGGCAAAAGCGCCCAGCAGGTTAACGGCCAGGGTACCCCAAGGAAAGGCGATACCCAGCCATTTGGCAAATAGATTAGAGAGGGCGACGCGGGCCATGCCGCCGAAAGCCCCGCCCAACGCCACCAGCATCATGCTACCCCAGCTAATACCCAAGATACGTCCCCTTGCCAATTCGCCCGAGTGGTCATCAAGCTTATCATGTTGAGGTGTCGGGGCAGTTGCTGTTGCCGGTCAATAAGTTCGTGTAAAAAGGTAGGCGACAACAATAATGTTTCTTGCACCCGCTCAAGTGAGGTTAATCAATGTCTGATCGAGTATTGGCGGCTATCGACAGTTCCCAGTTTTCCGAAGGGGTATGCGACTACGCTGCCTGGGCGGCCAAGGCGCTTGATGCACCGCTCGCGTTTATTCATGTGGTGGATAACCGCCCGCAAGTCTCCGAGCCTGACCTGACCGGCAACCTGGGCCTTGGCACCCGCGAGCATCTACTGGAAAAGCTATCCGACGTCGAAGAGCAGCATGCCAAACTGGCGCGTGAGCGAGGCAGGCTTGTGCTGGACGATGCCAAGCAGCGAGCCCTGAAAGCGGGTGTCGAAGCGCCGGAGACCCTGCAGCGCAACGGTACCTTGGTGGAAACCCTGGTCGAGCAGGAAAATAGTGTACGCCTGCTGGTGGTGGGTAAGCGTGGCGAAACCGCGCACCAGGCCAGCGGCCATATAGGTTCAAACCTGGAGCGCGTGGTGCGCGAAGTGCACCGGCCTATCCTGATGGTGCCCAGGACATTCACCCATCCCGAAAACGTCATGATGGCCTTCGATGGCAGCAAAACAGCGCGCAAGGGCGTTGAAATGCTCGCCAAAAGCCCGTTGTTTAACGGCGCGACCTGCCACGTTGTCATCGTCGGCGCGGAAACCGCCGAGCACCGTTCACAGCTGGAGTGGGCGCTGACGAGCCTGACGAGTGCGGGCCATACGGCCGAAGGCGCGATTCGAGCGGGTGATGTCGAAGAAACGCTGCGCGCTTACAAAGAGGAACATGGCATCGATATGCTGGTCATGGGCGCCTACGGCCATTCACGCATTCGCCATTTGCTGGTTGGCAGCACCACCACCGCGATGCTGAGGAAGGCCCAATTGCCGGTGCTGATTCTGCGCTAGGGGCTGGCCGCTTGGTTGGCTATTTGCAAAACGCGTTGGGCAAGACACCAGGCGGCGACGATAAACGCCAGCATCGTGGCAAGAATGGCCGGAAACGCCATGCCAGCGCTGAGCGCGAGTCCGATGGCGGCGGGAGCGATACCCGTGGAAAATACCATGGCGGCGCTGAGCGCGGAGCGTACGCGTCCCAGGTGCTCGATGCCCCACAGCTTGATCAGCAGGCCCGAGGCAATCAGCTCTTGAGCGCCCATGGCCAAACCGCCTCCCACCATCAACGCCCACACGCTTGCGTTCCCTCCGGCCAGTGTGGCGAATAGCATCGCCGCGGCATAAGGGAGCAAGTAAATGCGGGCCAGGCGTACCGGGCCGATTTTATCGATCCAGCGGCCGCCCAAGAGTGCCCCGGGAAGCTTGGCGACCCCCATGCCGGTAAGGGCCAGCGCATAGACGCCAAGCGAACTGTCCAGGGCATCGGTGAGCTGCGCCTGGTAGATGAACAGCCCTGTCATGGTAATCGGCAGCGACATGAGCAGCGGCAATAACGCCCAGAAGCGAAACTCGCGAAAGGGTTGCGGCCCGGTGGCATCGTGTTTTTGGGGTTTTTTGCCCGGCGCGTTGGACCAGGGGGCTCGCTTGAGCAGCCATAGCCACGGCAAGGCCAGCAAGGCACATAGCAACCACCAGAAAGACTGCCAGCTAAGCCAAAGCAATGTCGCCGCGACAAGCGGCGGAAGCAGCGCTTCGCCGAGTGGAATTCCCAGGCTTGCAAGCCCCATGGCACGTCCCCGCTGGGTGGTGAACTCCCGGGCAGCGAGGGTGTTGCCCAGGTGGGTCAACATGCCTTGCCCGCACAACCGCACCAGGCCCAGGCCGAGAACGCCAAGCCACCACCAGGGGGAAAGCGTGAGCAGGGCGACACCCGTCACCAGGGCAAGCAGCACGGTAATCGCGAATCGGCGGGGGGATATCCAGTCGATGGAAGGGCCGTAATACAGCATGACAAACCCTGCAACGAGCGTCACGACGGTGTAGGCGGTACCGAACTGACCAGCGCTGAACTGCCAATGGTCGGCCAGCGGCGCCTGAAAAAGCCCGACAAAAAAGCTTTGCCCAAGGCTTGAGCTGAACATCGCCAAAAAGGCGATACTTAACACACTACGGTGGTCGCGCAGCAGGCTACGATAGCCCATGATGCAGTATCCTTTGCGAAACAAGCGGGCGAAGGGGCGCTCGTAAAAGGTTAATTTACCAAGTATAACAGCAGATCATAAGGAGGCGGCGATGAACCACCCCGATGTGGACGTGGAGGCCATGAAGGCCCGTTTAATCACGCTGCGCGAGACGCTGATCGATGAAAGTGCTGGCAGTGCCGAGGCTCGGGATACGGTGACGCTGGATCAGACCTCGGTCGGCCGACTGTCGCGCATGGACGCCCTTCAGGGGCAGGCCATGGCCAAGGCCGAAGAGCAGCGTCGCCAGCAAAACGTGACGCGTATCGCGGGCGCCTTGCAACGTCTCGAGCAAGGTGTCTTCGGTGAATGTATCGAATGCGGTGAATGGATTAACATTAAACGACTGGAAAGCGATCCGCTGGTGCTCAAGTGCATCGACTGTGCTGAGTAGCTGGATGACAACGGATTCAACGACAATGAGGAAACCAATGACGATTGAACGCCACGACACCAAAGCCCGCATGAGCCGTGCGGTCATCCATCAGGGTGTGGCCCACCTGTGTGGCCAGGTCGCCGGGCCAGAGGCGCGTTACGATGATATCACGGCACAAACCGAAAGCATGCTGACGCGGGTGGATGCGCTTTTGAGCGAGATTGGCTCGTCGCGTGAACAACTGCTGACCGCCACGATCTACCTCAAGGACGGCAGCGATTTCGCGGCGATGAATGCCGTTTGGGATGCCTGGGTGCCCGAAGGCCATGCCCCGGCCCGCACCTGTGTGTGCGCGCCGATGCCGGCCGACGAGCTCAAGGTAGAGATTACCGTTTCCGCCGCAGTGACCGGTTAGGAGCTTTTGGGCACAG
The DNA here is from genome assembly GCF_001663515.1 of Halomonas sp. G11. Lineage (NCBI taxonomy): Bacteria > Pseudomonadati > Pseudomonadota > Gammaproteobacteria > Oceanospirillales > Halomonadaceae > Halomonas > Halomonas sp. G11. Next base: position 14,767 of record NZ_LYXG01000044.1, on the reverse strand, counting down.
GGAAACGTGTCTCCCTCAGGCTGTCCTTGATCTTTTTAAGGTGCGGCAGGAAATCCTCGCCGCGCCTGAGCGTTACACCGGTCGCCAGCGCATCGATCAGCGTCAGTTGAATCACGCGTGACGTCATGGGCATGTAATGGTCGGTGTCTTCCGGCGTCGCGACTTCAAGAGTGGCGGTGCATTCCAGCGCCAGCGGTGAATCCGGTGCGGTAATGCCCAGCACGACAGCGCCCGCTTCGCGGGCGACGCGCGCGATATCGACCAGTTCACGGGTTCGCCCGGTGTAGGAAATGATCACCACCACATCCCCTGTGTGGCAGGCAGCGGCAATCATGCGCTGCATCAGCACATCGATGTGCACCATGACCGGCAGGTTGAAGCGGAAGAACTTGTGCTGGGCATCCTGCGCCACTGCACCGGACGCGCCGAGGCCGAAGAAGTGGATCTGCTTGGCCTGGGTCAGGTAATCCACCATGCGCTCCACGGCGCCCATGTCGACCTCGCGCTGGGCTTCATCCAGGGCGGCAATGGTGGCACCAAAGATTTTCTGGGTGTACTGGGTGGCGGAATCGCCAGGTTCTACCGCCCGGGTCACGTAGGGGGTACCGCCCGCCAGGCTCTGGGCAAGTTTGATCTTGAAATCGGGGTAGCCCTTGGCGCCAAAATTACGGCAAAAACGGTTCACCGTTGGCTCACTGACACTTGCCGCCTGTGCCAGGCTGGCAATGCTCAGGCTGGTGGCGGCCGCAGGATCATCGATAATCACGTTGGCGACCTTACGCTCCGAGCGATTGAGATCTTCAAGGCGTTGGCGTATCCGGTCGAGCAAGTCGTGAGCCATTAAACGGTCTCCGTGGCTTTTGGTGGCAAGTGTGGCTGCCAATTATCGCACCAGGCGAGAAACTCGCTGGCCGGTAATGGCCGCGAGAAATAGTAGCCTTGAGCAGTTTCACAGCCAATACCCCGTAAGTACATGGCCTGATATGCGGTTTCAATGCCTTCCGCGACAACGTCACTGCCCACGCTATGCGCCAGTTGGGCAATGGTGCGCGCCAGCTGGCGTTCTACGTCGCTTTCCTCCAAGTCCATGACAAAGGCGCGGTCAATCTTCAGCGTTGAAAAAGGCAGCGTCTTGATATACGCCAACGAAGAGTGACCGGTGCCAAAATCATCGATGGCCACGGCGATATTTGCCTGGGTAAACTGCGCAAGCTGTTGGCGGGCGTTCTGCATATCGCTCATTAAACCGGATTCAGTGACTTCAATGGCGAAGAAGCGCGCGGGGATCTGGTGGTCTTCCAACTGGCGCAATACGCTTTCGGCGAAATCCTTGCGCGCCAGCTGCCGGGCGGCTACGTTCACGGCGATGTGAAAGTCATCACCTAGCACGTTTTTCTGCCGCCAGTCGGCAATCGTCCTGATCGCCTCTTCCAGTACCCACTCGCCAATCGAAAAGATATCCCCGCTGGCTTCGGCCAGGGGAATGAACATGCCTGGCGATATGTGCCCCAGGTCGGGATGGTGCCAACGCAGTAACGCTTCGGCACCGGTAATACGCTGATCACTCAGGCGCAGCTTAGGCTGGAAGACGAGCGACATTTCACCGCGCTCGGTGGCGCCGCGCAAGGCTTGCAGGACGTGTAGCCGATGGCGCTGCTGGGCCTCGAGCGTTTCGCTATAGCACTGGACCGACCTGCCATTCTTCTGGGGCAGCGCCAAGGTCGCCATATGGACTAACCGCTCAATATCAAATGCCCCGCGGGTTCGGCTAATGCCGACTCTTGCCTCCAGCGGCAGCAGCAAATCGTCAATCTGCTGGTCAGTTTCGAACGTTTCCATCAGGTGATGGGCTAGCGACACAAGCTCGGGCTTGTCATCGGTGGCGCTAATCACCAACAGCTCGCTGCCACCCCATAAGCCGAGTGTGTGCGAGTCGCCCAGGCGCTCAGCCAGGCGCTGGACGATATGGCTCATCAGTCTTTCGGCAATTCGGTACCCATGCAACCGAATGACATCATCAAAGCGGTCCAATGCGATGAACAATAGCCCGGTGGCATCGTTGTGTGTTGCCGCTTCGCTGAGGGCTTGGGTAAGGCCGCGCCGGTTGGGTAATTGCGTAATGGGGTCGGTGCATGATTGAAGATAAAGCGCCTGAGTGCGTTCATTGACCATGCGTTCCAGGGTGTCGGCCTGTCGGTCGCGGACGTGGTAGCGGTGCTCGACGTTGAGCACGTTGAGAATGCGTTGCAGCACCTCGGCATGCTTGAAAGGCTTGGTAATAAAGTCGCGCACGCCAAGCGCCAGCGCGCGCTGGCGGGTGTCATCGTCAATCTGGGCGGTGAGGATGACAATCGGCGGTGCCTGCTGGCCAAGGTGCGCGTCAAGTTGCTCGATAACCGCGTAGCCATCCAGATGCGGCATGCGGATGTCCAGCAATACCAGATCGGGCAGTGACGCCTGGCAATAGGCGAGCACCTCGCGGGGGTCGCTGATGCCGTGGGTGTTATGAAAACCCTGGTTCTCGAGCAAGTCGATCATGAGCTCGATGTTGACGGGGTTATCGTCAACGACCAATACGTGTTTGGAATAAAATGTCATGGCTCCTGCCTGGTGGGCGCTCCCAGCAACGGGTTAAGCGTGTCGGTAAACTGTTTAATGTCGATCGGTTTGGTTAAATAGGCATCAAATCCTGCTCTGAGGCCCTTTTTTATGTCGCTGGGCAGCGCATTGGCCGACAGGGCAATGACGCGCACATCGCGATAGAGGGGCGTGTCACGCAGCTTGGTCAGCGCTTCATAGCCGCTCATGCCGGGTAGGTGCAAGTCCATTACCACCACGGCGGGGATGGCGTAACGCATCATTTCCAGGCCGATCTCGGCACTTGATGCAGTGCGAAGCGTCACGCCCTCCATGGCGTCGACAATATCTTCCATCAGGTGTTGGTTGGCGGGATTGTCTTCGATGTACAGCAGTGTTTGCTGGTTTGCGGTCTCGGGCAGGTGTCGTTGCTCGGGGCCTGCAGGGCGCTCAGCATCGGGGGAGGTCGACACCGGCAACGTAAACCAGAACGTCGACCCATGGCCTGGCTGACTGTCGACGCCGATCTCTCCGTGCATGCGTTCCACTAACTCCTTGGTAATGGACAATCCGATGCCCGTTCCTTCCACGTGGCTGCCTTCAGCATCAAGGCGGTTAAACGGTTCGAACAGCTCGCTGAACCGGTCGGTCTCGACGCCGGGGCCTGTATCGCTGACGCTGATCCTGACGACATCTTTCTGGCGCTGCGCAAGAATATCGACCCGCCCGTTGGCAACGTTGTACTTGATCGCGTTGGACAGCAGATTGAGAAGTATTTGCTTGGTACGTGTGTAGTCGGCACTGACCTTCAAGTCGGTATCGGGTAATGTACAGGTCAGGGTGATACCGGCGGCCCCGGCGTTAGCCTCGAGGGTGCTGCAGGCATCTTCAAAGAGGCTGTTCAGCGCAATGGCTTCAATGGAAAGCGACAGCTGGCTCGCTTCGATTTTTGCCAAATCCAGCACGTCGTTGATCAAACTAAGCAGATGGTGGCCGCTCTTTTCGATCTGGTTGACCTGGCGCTTTTGTTTGTCATTCAGAGGGGCGCGGGGATTGTGGCCGAGTACCTGGGCAAAGCCGAGAATCGCGTTGAGCGGCGTGCGCAGTTCATGGCTCATCGACGATAAAAATTCGCTCTTGGCCTGGTTGGCGCGTTCGGCTTGATCACGGGTATCGGCCAAGTCCTGCATGACCTGCTCGCGCTCAGCCATCTGGCGGTACAGATTGATCAGTAGCACGCAGGTGTCGGTGAAGGGCTGTAGCCAGTCCAGCAAGTGCTGGTCCAACTGCTGGCGGCTGTTGGCGATGGCAAACATGCCGATAAGTTGACCGCTACTGAAAATAGGCACGCCCAGGTAGTTATCAAACTGTACCTGCCCAAGCGGGAACTCGCTGCGCTGGGTATACTCATTGACATCGTTGTCGATGACCACCTCACCCCGGGCAAAGACGCGTCCCAACAGTGAGTCTGGATTCTTGAGCACCCTGTCGCCACTGAGCAGTTGCTCGATGTGATGACGCGATTCGGGACTCCACAACGGCCCTTTGATGGCATTGAGCTTCAGCGCATTGCGGGAGTCGCCGGGCAGCACCTCGCCAATCAGGGAGTATTCGCTGTCGGTGAGTTCGCTCAGGGCTTCCGTCAAAAAGGTCCACAGCCGTTCGCCGGACATGAGCGCCTGGTAATCGGTAATCCCCTGATGCAGAACCTTGAGCAGGCTCTGTTCTTTTCGAGTGCGCCGATTGGCAGCCTGGACCTGGCTTAAATCGGTGATAAGGCCAATGAACTCGGTGACTTGGTCCGACTCGTCCTTGATGGCATTGACCGCCAGGTGAACCGTGACGCGATGGCCTGCTTTGTGTTGAACCTCGACCTCGCAGCCGCACCCCATCGCCTGAGGGGCTGCGCCGTCTACAAACCGCGTAATAAAGTTGTTAAGGAGATGGTGCGACTCTGAAGGAGCCAGCATGGCGACGTTTTGCCCCCTGACTTCGTCTTGCGAATAGCCCAGCAGTGTCAGGGCAAAGGCGTTAATACTCAGGACCAAACCGTTGCGGTCGATTCTCAGGATGCCGGTGGCGCTACCGTGAAACAGTGCATGATAGCGGCGGGTCGTCTCAGTCAGGTCGTGGCGGATGGCGTGCAACCGAAACAGCTCCTCCACCTGGCCCGCCAAACCCTTCAACAGCCTTAATTCCTGCTCGCCAAAGTTGCGGGAGCGGCTGTCCAGCAGGCATAGCGTGCCCAGGACAAAGCGGTCATCGGAGCGCAGCGGATAGCCTGCGTAAAAGCGCAGGTACGGCTCACCGTGGACGAGGGGGTTGTCGACAAAGCGCGGGTCAAGGTGGGCATCCGGCACGATCAATGGCGCATCGGCGATGATGGTATGCACACAAAACGAGGTATCACGCTCGGTTTGGGTGATATCGAGACCCGGGTGCGACTTGAACCATTGGCGGTGTTCATCAACCAGCGAGATGATGGCAATCGGTACGTCAAACAACTCGCGGGCAAGCTGCGTAAGCCGGTCAAACGCCGCTTCGGCGGGGGTGTCAAGAACACGAAGCGCATGCACCGCTGCCAGACGCTGAGGCTCGTTATCAGGGGGTGATGGTGCTGGCATCCTTGCTCCGTGATGAAGGTGTCAATAAAACCTTATATTAACATTATCGGCCGCTCGCTCCCCGGCTTAAATGGGACGGAACAATTTTACTGGCCAGCACCGGTAAGGTGGATAACGTTGACTGACGGCAGGCGCGGGACTGTTTATGGCGTTAAATCCCGAGCTTGTATCGTAGCAGGGAAAAGCGCCTGCATAGTGTAGAGTAGCTTAAGTGAAGCCAATGCCAGGTTCGGGAGAGACTATGCCAGCGTCGCTATCGGTTGCGGTGTTATCCGCCATGGAGGCGGTGTCGGCCAGCCAGTGGGATGCCCTGGTGGATGCCGATCAGCCGTTTTTACGTCACGCCTTCCTGCATGCCCTGGAGGCAAGCGGCTCGGTAGGCCCAATGACCGGCTGGCAGCCCTGCCATTTAAGCGTGTGGCAGGGCGAGCAGCTGGTGGGCGCCATGCCGCTCTACGAGAAGCACCATTCCTACGGTGAATATGTGTTTGACTGGGGCTGGGCCGACGCTTTCGAGCGCGCCGGCGGGCACTATTACCCTAAAGCGCTGAGTGCCGTGCCGTTTACCCCGGTGCCCGGCGCGCGCGCTTTGGTGGCCCAAGGCGTTGATACGCAAGCCGTCTACGCGGCCCTGGCCCAGGGCTGGCAGGCGCAGTGCCAGCGCCAGGACCTTTCGAGCTGGCATTTGCTGTTTGCTGACACGTCAGAAGTGGAAGCGTGGCAGGCCCAGTGCCCAGAGCTCATCAGCCGCGAGGGCGTACAGTTTCAGTGGCGTGATCGAGACTTCGGCGACTTCGACGGGTTTCTCGCTGCGCTGACGTCCAAGCGGCGTAAAATGATCAAGCGTGAACGCCGTCTGGTGGCCGAGCAGGGTCTGGAGGTGGTGCGCTTGGTCGGCGAGCAGATCACGCCTGCTGACCTGGCGCATTTTTACCGCTGTTACGCCATTACCTACCAGGAACGCGGTCGGCCGCCTTATCTGACCCAGGATTTCTTTACCCGGATTTATCATGCCATGCCCGAGTCGCTGGTCTTGGTGCAGGCGCGCCTTGACGGGCGACCCGTAGCGGCCGCGCTTTACTTTCGAGGCGCTCAGACGCTTTATGGACGTTACTGGGGCAGCGAAGTAATGGCGGACTGCCTGCATTTCGAGGCCTGCTATTACCAGGGCATCGAGTTTTGCCTGGAGCAAGGGCTTACACTGTTTGATCCGGGCACACAGGGCGAGCACAAGCTGCTACGCGGCTTTGCACCGCAGCGCGTGCGCTCCTTGCATTACCTGGCCCATCCTGGCCTGGCAAACGCGGTCGCGACCTTTTGCCGCGAAGAGGGGCAACAAGTGGCCGCCTACCGCGATGCCGCCTTTGAGGCGCTGCCCTACAAGTGAAAGCAACTCGCTGGCCGAGCCGCTTAATGGCATAATGCGCGCCAATTTATCCACATTACCGGTTCGATGACCTTGGGTAGTCGGCTTTAAGGAGAGCGGTCATGCGCAGATGGCTATTGATTGCGCTGCTGCTGGTGCTGGGCATGCTGCAATACCAGCTTTGGCTTGGCGATGGCGGCTGGCGTGACTTGCAGCGACTCGAACAGCGCGTTGCCGCTCAGGAGGCAGAGAATGTGCCCCTGCGCGAGCGCAATGCCCGAATGGCGGCTGAAGTGACCGATCTCAAGGGCGGCCTGGATGCGATTGAAGAGCGCGCACGCAGCGATATGGGCATGGTACGCACCGACGAACAGTTTTTCTGGGTGCCAGGTGTTGCCATCGAGGAAGAATTGATCGGCATCAACGCCCGTTCGGTGGTCAGGCCGGAGTCGCCCGATGAGTGAGCCTTTATGGTTAGTGGTGCCCGCTGCCGGTCAAGGGCGCCGCATGGAGGCAGACAGGCCCAAACAGTACCTGACGTTGCTGGGACGCCCGCTGCTTGTGCATACCCTGGAACGCTTGCATAGCGCCTTTCCGGACGCACGGCTAGTGCTGTGCCTGGATGACGACGACCACTGGTTCGCCGAAGAATGGGTGCCGTTTGCCGACTGGCAGCGTGTCACCGGTGGCGAAGAGCGCATGGACAGCGTGCTCAACGCGCTCACGGTTATCGATGCGGGGGATGACGATCTGGTGCTTGTCCATGATGTTGCCCGCCCCTGTGTAACCCGTGAGGATCTGCTGGCGCTCCACCAGGCCGTGCAGCGCCATGTTGCGGGCGCGCTGCTGGCAATGCCGGTGGCCGACACCATGAAACGCGCCAGCCCAAGCGGCGCCAGCCTGCGTAGTGAACCCCGCGACGCGCTGTGGCATGCCTTGACGCCGCAGGGCTTTCGCTATCGCCAGCTTTACCGGGCGCTGGTCGAGGCGCGAAACCGGCATACGCTGGTGACCGATGAAGCCTCCGCCGTGGAGGCGCTGGGTGATGCCCCCCAACTGGTGTCCGGGCGACGGGATAACCTTAAAGTGACCCACCCCGATGATCTGGCACTGGCGGCCGCGATTCTTACCTCACAGCGTGATACCACCGAGAGGAGCCTTTAATGCGCATTGGTCATGGGTTTGACGTCCACCGGTTTGGCCCCGGCGATCACCTGATGCTTGGCGGGGTCAAGGTGGCGTTTGAGCAAGGGTTCATTGCCCACTCCGACGGCGATGTGCTGTTGCACGCAGTGAGCGATGCCCTGCTGGGCGCCTGTGCACTGGGCGACATTGGTCATCATTTCCCGGACACCGACCCGAGGTGGAAAGGGGCGGACAGCCGCGATCTCTTGCGCCAGGTTATCGCCCTGGTGCGTGCCGAAGGGTATAACGTTATCAATATCGATGCCACGGTGATGGCCCAGGCGCCCAAACTCGCCCCCTTTGTGGGCGCCATGGGCGAAGTGATCGCGGCGGACCTGGGTGTGGCCACGGGCCAGGTGAATGTTAAAGCCACGACTACCGAGCGGCTGGGCTTTACCGGGCGCGGTGAAGGCATCGCTGCCGAAGCGGTGGTGCTGCTCGGCCCCCTTGAGAGGCCTCATGCTTGAATTGCCCCGTTGGCAACGCAGCCTTGATGCGACACTCGGCCCGCCAAAACCCGGCCGGTTTCGTCTGGCGCCTGACGACTTTGTGGTCGACGAGGTGCTGGATTTTGTCCCGGAAGGCCACGGGGAACACCTTTGGTTGAATATTGAAAAGCGCAACCTGACGACCCTGGAGGTCGTTAAAATGCTCAGCCAGCGCTGTGGTGTTGCGCCCCGTGACGTGGGCTATTCGGGGATGAAAGACCGTGTCGCGGTGACTCGCCAATGGTTGAGCGTGCATTTGCCCGGCAAGGAGGCGCCTGAGGGGTTGAGGCAGGCTCTCGCCGATGGCGGCGTCGATGTTTTGCAGCACGCCCGCCACCCCCGCAAGCTGAAGCGGGGCGTGCATCGTTACAATCGATTTCAACTGCGGCTTAGCGGTGAGGCGGTAGAGACGGACGATGTCAGTCAGCGTTGGCAGTTGCTATGTCAGCAGGGCGTGCCCAACTACTTTGGGGCGCAACGCTTCGGGCCAGCGGGGCGCAATCTACAGCGCGCAGAAGCATTGCTGGCGCGCGGGTGGCGCAAGCGTGACGATCGTCACGGTATCCTGCTGTCCACCGCACGCAGCTTTCTGTTCAACGAGTTGCTTAGCGAACGAATTGAGAAAGACCAGTGGCAACAGCCAGTTAACGGCGATACGCTGATGCTGGACGGCACCCGGAGCGTGTTCGATGTCGACCAGGTAGACGCCACGCTTTGCGCGCGTGCCGATGCACTGGATGTGCATCCGACAGGCCCCTTGTGGGGCGTAGGTACTACCCGCCAGCAGGTGGCCGGTGACTACGAGGCAGTGTTGCTGGACCGTTATCCATTGCTGTGCGAGGGCTTGCTGCGCAGCGGGGTCAAGCGTGGGCAGCGGGCGTTACGCATGCGTTTGAGCGAGCCACAGCTAAACCGGGAAGCCCAGAGCGTGGTACTCTCATTCGCTCTGCCGCGGGGTAGTTTCGCCACCGCAGTGGTCAGCGAATTGATTGCGTCGCCGGACTGATGGGCGCGAGCCGGGGTGGGTGTAACCAACTAAGGAGTTTTCCATGCGGCGTTTGCTGCTATCCAATGACGATGGTGTTCATGCGCCGGGGCTCAAGGCGCTTTACGATGCGCTGACCAAGCACGCCAATTTGCGTGTCGTTGCCCCGGACCGTGACCGCAGCGGGGCGAGCAACTCGCTGACGCTCTCGCGACCGCTGGCGATGACCGCGCTGGACAGCGGGTTCTACAGTGTCGACGGCACCCCGGCGGACTGTGTCTACCTGGGGGTCAACGGCGTGTGGGATGAAAAACCCGACCTGGTGATTTCCGGCATCAACCATGGCGGTAACCTGGGCGATGACGTGCTGTATTCGGGGACCGTTGCCGCTGCCATGGAAGGGCGCAACCTGGGCATGTCGGCGATTGCCATGTCGCTCTGCGGTCACCGGCACTTTGCCACGGCCGGCCACCTGGCGGCGAGCCTGGTGGGGGCGGTGGACCAGTTGTCGCTGCCGCCTCGCACGTTGCTCAACGTCAACGTACCCGATGTGCCCTGGGAGGAAATCAAGGGTGTTAAAGTCACCCGGCTTGGCTATCGCGGCCCTGCCGAGCAGCCGCAGGCCATTAAAGACCCGCGCGGGCGCACCCGTTACTGGATCGCCCCGGTGGCGGCCAATGCCGACGATGGTGACGATACAGACTTTGCGGCCGTCGAAGCGGGCTTTGTGTCGATTACCCCTTTGCAAACGGATTTAACGCGCCATCAGGCGCTCAACGACGTTCGAGACTGGCTGGATGCATTCGCCTGAACTGTCACCGGAAGAGCTGCGCGGCACTGGAATGACCTCGCAGCGTACCCGTGACCGCATGGTCCAACGCCTGATGCGCCAAGGAATTGGCGATGCACGGGTGCTTGAGGTCATGGCCAAGGAACCGCGCCATCTGTTTGTGGATGAAGCGCTGGCCCACCGCGCCTACGAAGATACCTCCCTGCCCATCGGGTTTGGCCAGACGTTGTCGCAACCGCTCATCGTGGCACGCATGACCGAACTGGTGCTGCGTGCCGAGCCCAAACGGGTTTTGGAACTGGGCACTGGTTCTGGCTATCAAACACTTATTCTGGCCCGACTGGTCGATAGGCTGTTTTCCCTTGAGCGCATCGAGGCCCTGCACCGGCGCGCGGCCTTCCGGCTTAGCCGCCTGGGGGCCCGGGCGTCGCTGGCCGTTGCTGACGGTGGCGAAGGCTGGCCCGGCGCCGCGCCATTTGACGTCATTCTGCTGACCGCCTGTGCCCAAACGCTGCCAGAACCGCTACTCGAGCAGTTAAGCCCCGATGGCGTATTGATTGCCCCTTTAGAGGCATCCGACGGCAGCCAATGGCTTACCCAGATCAAACGCGTCGGCAACGCGTTTGAAAAACGCCGCCTGGAACCGGTTCGTTTTGTTCCCTTATTGCAAGGAGTGGTCGATTGAAGCGTCAACCCGTACGATTGTTATTAACCGGTGCCGGGATGGGTGCCGCTGACGCAGTGCCGGGCGTGTCAGGTGGGACCATTGCATTTATCAGCGGCATTTATGAAGAACTGATCCTGACCATCAAGCAGTTTGGCCCGAGCGCCTTTGGCGCATGGCGTCATGGCGGGCTGCGTGGGCTGAGCCAGCACCTTAACCTGGCATTTCTGGTACCGCTGCTTGCCGGTATTGTGATCAGCGTCTTCAGCGTGGCGCACCTGGCGCTGTGGTTGATGGAAGAACACCCGCTGCTGCTGGACGGTTTTTTCTTTGGTTTGGTGGCCGCTTCGGCCCTCGTGGTGAGTGATTCGCGAACGCGCTTCAAGTGGCGCTACCTGTTTCCACTGGGGGCTGGACTGCTGCTGGCTCAATGGTTACCTGGGTTGATGCCCCTGGTGTCAACATTGGGTAATGAATCGCTGATATTGGTAGTGGCGGGAAGTATTGCCATCAGTGCCATGTTGCTGCCTGGCGTATCAGGCAGTTTTTTACTGCTCACCATGGGGCTTTACAGTACGGTGATGGAAGCTGTGCGCGGTTTTGATATGACGACCATCCTGCTATTCGGGAGCGGCTGCCTCATTGGCCTGGCGCTTTTCTCACGGGTGCTTTCCTGGCTGCTGCGCCGCCATCGTGGTTCAACGCTTCAATTATTGTTAGGTTTCATCGTGGGATCACTGCCCGTTATTTGGCCGTGGCGAGAACTGGTTCGGTATCAACTGGGTAGTGATGGTGAAATGATCCCGTTGGACTATCGCTATTTATTGCCCGGTGACTATGCGCAGTTGACGGGCGAGCCCGCACAGTTAATCGGTGTCATCGCGCTGATGGCGTTTGGCGCCTTGCTGGTTGTCATGTTACATCGGCGTGGGCTGAGGCGCACGCCGCCTACGTCTCCCCAAACCGCTTCCGCTGCTGAAAAGGAGTAGGCTTTGCATGCGTAAGATAGTGATGATGTCCGCACTGGCGCTGGCCGTTGCTGGCTGTGCCAATCAGCAGGGCGGCGGCCCGCAGGTGCGTGATTTGAGCGACGCCCGTGAAGCGGTCGAGCGCTCCCCCGAATACCAGGTCAAGGAAGGTGACACCCTGTACGGCATCGCCTGGCAGCATAATCTCGATTACCGTGACCTGGCGGCAATCAATGACATCGACCCCCCTTATCGCATCTATCCCGGGCAGACGATTGCCCTGCGCGAGGGAGCGGAAACGTCGTCGCAAAGCGCCACGGCATCATCCGATGCAGGCTCGAGCGGCGCCGTGGCCCGAGGCCTGGCGCCCGATGCCGCGGCGTCAAACGACGACCAGCAGATGGACTGGCTGCTGCCCGACGAGTCCGCCATCGAGCGTAATCAACGGCTAAGCGCCGAGCGTGAGGCCGATGACGCGGAAGAAGACGCCGCTTCCGAGGCGCCCCGAGAAGACGTCGTGGCCGCCGAAACCGCGCCGGACCCTGAGCCGGAAAGCGAATCCGGTCAAACCGAACCGTCCCAGGCGGATACGGCGTCGGCGCCCGAAGCTGATGATTCCACTGAGCAAACCGCCGCCCGGGATGACGCATCATCCGAGCGCGATGGGCGCACCTATACGCCTGCCGAGACCATCGACTGGCAGTGGCCCAGCGACGGTGATGTGGTAGGCGAGTTTGGCCAGGGCGATAGCATCACCGCCGGTATTGATATCGCTGGTGAAAAGGGGCAACCTGTAAGGGCCGCTGGTTCTGGCATTGTGGTATATGCAGGCAGCGGTGTGCGCGGTTACGGTAACCTCATCCTGCTCAAGCACAACGATGAATTTCTCAGCGCTTATGCGCATAACGACAGCCTCAATGTCAGCGAGAACGACGTTGTAGAAGCCGGTGAGGTCATTGCCACTATGGGCGATAGTGACGCGGAAGACGTGAGACTGCATTTCGAGGTACGCCGCGAAGGGCAACCACAAGATCCCCTGGAGTTTCTACCGTCACGCTAACCGGTATCAGCCATGTACAACGTGCGTTGCCACGACCCACTCGACAGGTAACGGCGTGAACGCTTTGTATAACAATAACGATGGGAAGCCCAAGCGACCCATTTGGTTTTTTAAGGGCGGATAGGCGATATAACGGGGGTAAGACGCATGAGTATGCTGGAAAAAGATCTACAGGAAGTAGACCTGAACGCTGTGGAGGAAGCACTTGACGACGGCGAGGACGTTACCGCCGCTGAAGAGGCCTTCGAAAAAGCGTTAGGGCGCGAGGACCGTCAGCATCAAAGTCTTGATGCCACACAGATTTACCTCAACGAAATTGGCTTTTCACCACTGCTGACGCCGGAAGAGGAAGTCTATTACGGGCGCCTGGCCCGCAAGGGGGATCCGCTGGGGCGCTCGCGGATGATCGAGTCCAACCTGCGCCTGGTGGTGAAGATTGCCCGTCGCTATCTCAATCGTGGTTTGACCCTGCTGGATCTGATTGAGGAAGGTAATCTGGGCCTGATTCGGGCCGTCGAGAAATTCGACCCCGAACGCGGCTTCCGCTTTTCCACCTACGCCACCTGGTGGATACGGCAGACCATCGAACGGGCGTTGATGAACCAGACACGCACCATTCGTCTGCCGATCCATGTGGTCAAGGAACTCAATATTTACCTGCGGGCTGCCCGTGAGTTGACCCAAAAGCTCGACCACGAAGCCACGGCGGAAGAAATTGCCGAGCACCTCGACAAGCCGGTTGGCACAGTGAAGAAAATGCTGGGCCTTAACGAACGGGTCTCGTCGGTTGATTACCCCATGGGCGGCGAAAGCGACAAACCCCTCATCGATACGCTGTCTGATGAGGAGGACCACGGCCCCGAGGCCTCCCTGGTAGATGGCGATGTCAAGGAACACGTTGACCACTGGCTTGACGAGCTCAATGAAAAACAGCGCGAGGTGGTGGTACGTCGTTTCGGGTTGCGTGGCCATGAAGCGGCCACCCTGGAAGAAGTGGGCGCCGAGATCGGCTTGACCCGAGAGCGGGTGCGTCAGATTCAGGTTGAGGCGCTCAAGAAACTACGCCGGTCGCTGGAGAAGCAGGGGTTGTCGCTGTCGTCGATTTTTGAAAGTTAACCGTCTTTCTCTAACCCTTGTGAGTTCCCCCAACACCGGGCCATGCGCCCGGTGACTTTATTTAGCGATAATGTTCGACCCCGATTGGCAAGCAACAAGCGAGAAAACTCATGCGCCCGCTGGTGGCCCATATCGATCTGGACGCACTGCGTCATAACTATCAGCTGGCGTGTCAGTGCGCGCCACATAGCCGCTCCGTAGCGGTCATCAAGGCAGACGCCTATGGTCACGGCGCGCTTGAATGCGCGCGTGCCTTGGCGCACGATGCCTCGGCATTCGCGGTGGCGTGCCTGGAAGAGGCAGTGACGCTGCGCGAAGGTGGCATCACAGCACCGATTATCCTGCTGGAAGGTATCTTCAGTGCTGACGAGTTGGCGCTGGTGGATGACCACCGGCTATGGATGGCGGTGCACAGTGCCTGGCAGGTTGAGGCGCTGCTGGCCTTTTCGCCGCGAGCGCCGATTCCCGTCTGGGTCAAGGTGGATTCGGGCATGCATCGCCTGGGGTTTGCCCCCGAAGACGTCTGCGCCGTCTGGCAACGGCTCAGCGAGGCGCCCGAGGCCACAGGGCTGCACCTGATGAGCCACTTTGCCACCGCCGACGCCGCGGATAGCCGCTACTTCCAACAGCAGATGACGCTGCTGCAAGCGCTTGCCACTAAGCTTGATGCGCCGCTGTGTCTGGCGAATTCCCCCGCGACCCTTGCCTGGCCGGTGGCCCACGGCGCCTGGAACCGGCCCGGTATTATGCTGTATGGCAGCAATCCGCTGGAAACCGCTACCCCTGCCACGGACCGGTTGCGCCCGGTAATGACGCTGCGTTCTGAAATCATTGCCCTGCGTGACGTTGAGGCGGGCGAACCGGTCGGCTACGGCGGCCGCTGGCGGGCACCGCGTCCCTCGCGCATCGCGGTGGTGGCCGGGGGCTATGGCGATGGCTACGAC
>NZ_LYXG01000043.1:0-133753 GCF_001663515.1 Halomonas sp. G11 | reverse complement strand
CCGCCACCCCGACATCGTCCCCCCCGACCAAGCCCGCCACGCTGTTCGTGGTCGACGACGACCCGGAAATTTGTGAGCTGCTGGGAGATTATCTGGGCCGTCATGGCTATCATGTGCTGACCGCTCAGGATGCCGCTGCGTTGAGAGCCCTTATGCAGCAGACGTCGGCAGATCTGCTGATCGTCGATCTGATGCTGCCGGGGGACGATGGCTTTTCGATCTGCCGGGAGGTTCGCAAACAAAGCGACGTGCCGATTATCATGCTCACCGCCAGTGCCGATGAAACCGACCGTATTCTGGGCCTGGAGTTGGGCGCCGATGACTATCTTGGCAAGCCGTTCAACCCGCGCGAATTGCTGGCGCGCATCAAGGCCGTCATGCG
The DNA here is from genome assembly GCF_001663515.1 of Halomonas sp. G11. Classification (NCBI taxonomy): domain Bacteria; kingdom Pseudomonadati; phylum Pseudomonadota; class Gammaproteobacteria; order Oceanospirillales; family Halomonadaceae; genus Halomonas; species Halomonas sp. G11. The sequence continues at coordinate 133,371 of NZ_LYXG01000043.1, read as the reverse complement.
TAGAACCCGTCCCGCTCAAGCCGCGCCCAGCGCCGACCAGGCGCGCTGCGTCAGCTTCGGTGGCTGGGAGCTGGATCGTATGACCCGCGAACTGATCGACCAGCAGGGCGAACGCACGGCGTTGTCCGGGGCCGATTTTCAACTGCTTCAGGTCTTCCTTGAGCGCCCCGCCACCGTGCTGTCCCGGGATGATCTCTATGCGCTGACCCGCGGTCGTGACGCTCCACCGCTGGACCGCTCGATCGATGTCCATGTTTGCCGGTTACGCCAGCGGCTGGGCGAGGATGCCCAGCACTCGCAGTTGATTCGTACCGTCCGGGGAGCGGGTTATATCTTAACCGCCCGTGTCGATGCGCTAACGTGACCCCTTCGCGCTGGCAAACCCTCAAGCGGCGTGGTGCGCGCTGGTTGCCGACCACGTTACGCGGTCGCTTCGTGATTATCATGCTGGCGGGGGTGTTGGTTGCTCAGGTGGCAAGCTATGCGATCTGGACGTCTCAGGTGCGTTCCAGTCAGTTGCGACAGCTGGATGAGCTGTCCACCAATATGGCGTTCAGTATCGCGTCCACGATGCAGTATTTTCGTTCCTTGCCCTATGAGTACCGGCACATCGTGCTCGACCAGTTGCGCAACATGGGTGGCACGCGCTTTTTCGTCAGCATCAACGAGCGGCGCTTGACCATCGAGGATATTGGCTCGGGCCCGGAAAAGCAGGTGGTGGTGGATAACGTTCGCAATATTCTCACCGAGCAGCTCAATATCGACGACGTGGTGGTGGAGTTCTCCCGGCCCGAGACGCTTCGCGTCTTGAATAACGAAGTGTTACTCAAGGACTTGCCGCCGCGCTGGGGCCAGCATAGCCTGCTGATGGAGCCACTTTCGCCCCCGATTCTGGTGGTCCAGCTGGAGCTGGCGCCCGACACCTGGCTGTACGTGGCCACGCTACTCGGCGTGCCGGATATCTTTTCGGGGTATCGATGGCTGTCCGAAGAGCGCGTGCTAGTGGGTCTTCTGGTGCTGCTCAGCGTGATTGCGCTGTCACTGCTGGGGATTCGCAGCGCGACCCGCCCGTTGGCGCGGCTCTCCAGAGCGGCACTGCAGCTTGGCGACGACCTGGATATGCCCCCCCTCAAGGAGAGCGGGCCCAAAGAGGTCGCCGCCACCGCGGTGGCATTCAACCGCATGCAGCAGCGTATTCGCGAGCAGATCGAAGAACGCGAGCGGTTGTTTTCGGCCATCTCCCATGATCTGAAAACGCCGCTGACGCGCCTGCGCCTGCGTGCCGAAATGCTCGACGACGAGGTTCAGCGGGAGCGCTTCTGTGCGGCTCTGGATGAGCTCGATGGTCTGGTCAAGGGCGCGCTGGCGTCGGTAAAAGGCCTGGACCTGCACGAAGTGCCAGAGCCTTTGGACCTTGAAACACTCATCGACGACATCGCCGGGGAACTTCGACTCCAGGGCGGGCGCGTGACCGTGCAGGGCAAGGCCGCACCGCTCACGGTCAAGCCGATGGCCTTCAAGCGCTGCTTGGCGAACCTGCTGGAAAATGCCGTCTTCTATGGGCAGCACGCGGATGTATCCCTGGCGGACCAGGCGGGCGTCGTGACGATCAAGGTTCGCGACCACGGCCCTGGTATTCCGGACGACCAGCTGTCCCGTGTGTTCTCGCCGTTCGTTCGCCTGGAGCCGTCGCGCAGCCGCCACACCGGGGGCAGTGGGCTCGGCCTGGGCATTGCCCGCCATATCGCCCGCGCCCACGGCGGCGATATTCAGCTTGCCAACCATCCCCAGGGCGGGCTGTGCGTCACCCTGACGATCCCTCACCATGAAACTATTACCGATTTGTAATAAACCTTAAACACTATGCAGGACTCGGTAACGCCCATGGAAGCGTATTTACAGTACGCTGTTGAATGTCATTGACCATACACAACAACAACAGCAGGAGTTACCCATGCCCATGTTGAAGAAAACCGCGTTGAAGAAAACCTCCCTGGCCCTTGCCACCACGCTCGCAGGCCTCACCATGATCGGTCAGGCGCAGGCCAATGAGGTTGAAGTACTGCACTGGTGGACCTCCGGTGGCGAAGCCCGGGCGGCCAACGTGCTCAAAGACCTGATGGAAGCTGAAGGTTACGGATGGGAAGATTTTGCCGTCGCCGGTGGGGGTGGTGAAACGGCCATGACGGTGCTCAAGTCGCGTGCCATGTCGGGCAACCCGCCCTCGGCGGCACAGATCAAGGGACCCGAAATTCAAGAGTGGGGTGAGCTTGGCTTGCTCGGCAGCCTGGATGATGTCGCTGAGGCGGAAAATTGGGATGCGTTACTGCCCGAGGTCGTTGCCGACATCATGCAGTACGACGGCGAGTACGTGGCAGTGCCGGCCAACGTTCACCGGGTCAACTGGCTGTGGGCCAACCCGGAGGTACTGGATGACGCGGGCGTTGCAATGCCCACTACACTTGACGAACTGTTTGCCGCGGGCGAGGCCATTCGCGATGCGGGCTATATACCGCTAGCCCATGGTGGTCAGGCGTGGCAGGACGCTACCATCTTTGAAAGCGTGGTGATTGGCAGCCAGGGGGGCGAGTTTTATCAGCGCGCGTTGGTCGATCTTGACCCCGAGGCCCTGGGCGGCGAGCAGATGGTGGATGCGCTGGAGGACTTCAAGCGGTTGCGCACACTGATGGATGACGGCATGTCCGGTCGCGACTGGAATATCGCCACGGGGATGGTGATTGACGGTGAAGCCGCCATGCAGATGATGGGCGACTGGGCCAAAGGCGAGTTTACCGCTCGAGGCCTGACGGCGGGGGAAGACTATCTGTGTGCCCCGGCACCGGGCACCGAGGATGTCTTTGCTTTCAATATTGATAGCCTGGCGATGTTCCGGGTTACCGATGAAGCCGAGCTCGAAGCTCAACATGCGCTGGCCCGCCTGGTGCTTGAACCCACCTTCCAGGAAGCCTTCAATCTGGCCAAGGGCTCGATTCCCGCGCGGCCCGACCTGGACATGAGCGAGTTCGACAGCTGTGCGCAGCAGTCGCTCAGCGATTTCCAGCGCACCGCTGAAGAGGGCGGACTGGTGCCGAGCATGGCCCACGGTATGGCCGTACGTGCCGATATCCAGGGGGCTATCTTCGATGTGGTGACCAACTACTTCAACGACGACGACATGCAAGCCGAAGAAGCCGCTGAGCGGCTGGTCAACGCGGCTGAAGCAGCTTCGTTCTAACGTTCATTCGCAACCTGTATAGGCGCTGACCGGCGTCGCCGTGCTGGCGGCGCCACCGCTTCCCGGCGAGGACGTTTCCCCATGAAAAACACTTCTACGGCGCGTGCCGGGCAACCTGCTCCGCGTGCCTCGACCTCGAGTGGGTGGCAGGCGTGGCTACCACGCCTGGTGCTTGCCCCTTCCGTGGCCATTTCGCTGTTCTTTGTTTACGGCTTCATGCTGTGGACCTTTATTCTGTCGCTGACCAGCTCGCGTATGCTGCCCAGCTATGACTTTGTCGGCTTTGGTCAGTATGCCCGGTTGATGCAAAACGATCGCTGGTGGGTGGCATCCACCAACCTGATGATTTTCGGCTCGCTGTTCGTGGTGATTTGCCTGGTGATTGGTGTGCTGCTGGCGATGCTGCTCGACCAGAAAATCCGCCAGGAAGGCGCACTGCGAACGATTTACCTCTACCCCATGGCGCTGTCGTTTATCGTCACCGGGGTCGTCTGGAAGTGGCTACTGAACCCCAGTCTGGGGATTCAGGCCATGGTACGCAGTTGGGGCTTCGAGTCGTTTCGCTTTGACTGGCTGGTCGATTCGGACATGGTGATTTACACCCTGGTGATTGCCGCTGTATGGCAGGCGTCAGGGTTTGTCATGGCGCTGTTTTTAGCTGGATTGAGGGGCATTGACGACAGCATCATCAAGGCCGCCCAGTTGGATGGCGCCAGCCTGCCAAGGGTTTACTGGCGAGTAGTGATGCCTTGCCTGCGCCCCGTGGTGTTCAGCGCGGTGATGATCCTGGCGCACATTGCCATCAAGAGCTTTGACCTGGTGGTTGCCCTGACAGGCGGTGGCCCTGGCTACGCGTCAGACCTGCCTGCCACCTTCATGTACGCCCACGCGTTCAACCGGGCGCAGATTGGCCTGGGCTCGGCGAGCGCCATGCTGATGCTGGGCGGCGTACTGGCCATTCTGATTCCGTACCTGTATTCCGAATTGAGGAGCCGTCGGCATGGCTAATGTGATTCGTCGTCAAACGCTGGCCGCGCGCGTCAGTCGGCTAGCGGTATACAGCGTGCTGATCCTTGCGGCCCTGTTCTATCTCTTGCCGCTGGCGGTGATGCTGATGACCTCGGTGAAACCGCTCAGTGAAATCAGCGCCGGTACACTGCTGACGCTGCCGCAAAACCCGACGCTGGCGCCATGGACCAAAGCCTGGGGCGAAGCCTGTACCGGTATGCGCTGCGATGGGGTCGGCGGCTACTTCTGGAATTCCTTTGCGATTGTGATTCCCGCCGTGCTGATCTCCACCACGATTGGCGCCCTGAACGGCTACGCGCTGACCAAATGGCGCTTTAAAGGCTCGGAACTGGTTTTCGCGCTGATGCTGTTCGGCTGTTTCATTCCGTTTCAGGTCGTATTGCTACCCATGGCGCAAACCCTGGGGTGGCTGGGTATTTCAAGCTCCCGTGCGGGGTTGGTTCTGGTGCACGTGGTGTTCGGGATTGCCTTTACGACGCTGTTTTTCCGCAACTTTTATGTCGGTATTCCCAATGAACTGGTATCAGCGGCAAAGCTGGATGGCGCGGGGTTCTTCCGTATCTTCTGGCGAATTCTGCTGCCTGTCTCGACGCCGATCATCGTGGTCTCGGTGATCTGGCAGTTTACCCAGATATGGAACGACTTTCTGTTCGGCGTGGCATTCTCCGCCCACAACACCCAGCCCGTCACCGTGGCCCTCAATAATCTGGTCAATACCTCCACCGGCGTACGCGAATACAACGTGGACATGGCCGCGGCAATGATAGCCGCGCTGCCCACCCTGGTGGTGTACGTGCTGGCCGGTAAATACTTCGTGCGCGGGCTCACGGCAGGCTCGGTGAAAGGCTAACAATAATAGGCAGACCCATTATGGCAGCGTTAGAAATACACAATGTGAGCAAAGATTTCGGCAGTGAAAGCGTGCTGAAAGATGTCAGTATCTCAATCGATTCCGGCGAGTTCCTGATACTGGTGGGGCCGTCGGGCTGTGGTAAATCCACGCTGATGAACGCCATTGCCGGGCTTGAACCGGTTACCAGCGGCAATATTTATATCGATGGCGAAGACGTCACCTGGCGCCCCCCGGCTGATCGGGATATTGCCATGGTGTTCCAGTCCTACGCCCTCTACCCGAGCATGACGGTGCGTCAGAACATCAGCTTCGGGCTTGAAATGCGCAAGGTGCCCAAAGCTGAACGCCAGCAGGCAGTCGAGCGCGTCGCCGATCTACTGCAGATCACGCCGCTGCTCGAGCGCAAACCTTCGCAGCTGTCCGGCGGGCAGCGTCAGCGGGTGGCCATGGGGCGTGCGCTGGCCCGCGAGCCCAAGGTTTATCTGTTTGATGAGCCGCTATCCAACCTGGATGCCAAGCTGCGGGTGGATATGCGCACCGAGATCAAAAAGCTCCACCAGCGTTTGGGCACAACCATTGTTTACGTGACCCACGACCAGGTTGAGGCGATGACGCTGGCTGACTGCATAGCGGTCATGCGCGACGGACATATTCTGCAGCTAGGCAGCCCCGACGAGGTGTACAACAACCCGGTGGACATGTTCGTGGCCGGCTTCATGGGGTCACCATCGATGAACTTTATCAGCGCGATGCTCGAGCGCGATGGGGACGGCTATGCGCTACGTATCGCCACGCCGGATGAGGAGGATTTATGCCTGCCCTGGCCAACGGCACGGGTCACGGACGCCATGACCGAACAGCTAGGCAAGCCGGTGATTCTGGGCCTGCGCCCCGAGCATTTCAGCGAGGAGGATGAACGCTTGAGCGCCCAGGCAGAAGGCACCTTGCTGAATGCCAGCGTCACCGTCGTTGAGCCCACCGGCGCTGATATACTGCTGCGCCTGCCACTGGGTGAGCAAGAAGTGACGGCGCGGGTAGGGCCCAAGTGTGCCGTTTCCCCCGGTGAACGCCTGGCGCTTCGGGTGGATATGGCCCGGGCGATCCTGTTCAACGCCGAGACCGAGAAGCGACTCGCGTAAGCCTTCAAACCTGCGGACAAAAAAAGCCCTGCCAGATCAGCAGGGCTTTTTCGTCACCGTTTTTCCTTCAACTGCGTAAGTGCCGCAATTCGCCATTGAGCGCCTTGATGATCGAGTAGCACATCACCAGGAGTACGATGGAGAACGGAATTGCGGTGGCGGTGACGCCCGCCTGAAGCGCTGACAGGCCACCGCCGATGAGCAGCACGATCGCGATAAGACCCTCCACGATAGCCCAGAACATCCGCTGCGGCCGTGGCGCATCGATCTTGCCACCGGCGGTGATGGTATCGATCACCAGGGAACCGGAGTCCGAGGAGGTGACAAAGAAGATCAGCGCCAGGATGATGCCAAGGGTCGACATCAGGCCGGTCAGCGGCAGTTCGTTGAGCATGCCGAACAGCGAAAGCTCGGGCCTGTAGCTGTCGATCACATACTCCTTGACCAGGCTGGCGGCAGGATTGGCGTAGAGCTGATCGAGCGCGGTTGAGCCGAAGACACCCATCCAGATAAAGATGAACAGGCTGGGTACCAGCAGCACGCAAAGCACGAACTCGCGCACCGTGCGGCCCCGCGACACCCGCGCGATGAACATTCCGACGAACGGTGCCCAACTGATCCACCACGCCCAGTAGAAGATGGTCCAGGACTGGCGATAGGCATCGTCGTCACGGCCGAAAGGTGCTGATAATGGCAAAAAGTCAGTCACATAGGTGGCAAGCCCTGACCAGAACCCGCTGAGCGCGACCAGGGTGGGACCGGCGAACAGCACGAAAAAGAAGAACAGGACAGCCAGAATCATGTTGATCTCGGAGAGCTTCTTCAAGCCGCCCTCGAGCCCGCGCCAGACCGACACCAGCGCCACTGCGGTGACCATAATGATGACGATGACCTGGGTAAAGGTACTCACTTCCAGGCCGAAGACGAAGTTCATCCCCGCATTGGCCTGCTGGGCCCCAAGTCCGAGGGAGGTCGCCAGCCCAAAGAGGGTGGAAAACACCGCCAGAATATCGATGACATGCCCCCACCAACCCCAGACGCGCTCGCCGAGGATGGGAAAGAACGCCGAGCGGATGGAGAAAGGCAGTCCCTTGTTGTAGGTAAAGATGCTCAGAGCCAGTGCCATCACCACATACACCGCCCAGCCGTGAATACCCCAGTGCAGATAGGTACCGGCAAGGCCCAGCGCGCTGGCGTCGGCAATGGCGTCAGGGTTCAGTTCGCCATCGCCCCCGAACGGAGAAGTGACGCCTAAGGGCAGGGAGACGTTGGCATGGTAAACCGGCTCCAGCACCCCGAAGAACAGCAGGCCGATGCCGATCCCCGCGGTGAACAGCATCGCGAACCAGGAGAGATAGCTATGCTCCGGCCGGGCATCAGGCCCGCCCAGCCTGACCGACCCGTGGGGAAGGACGACCAGCGCCAGGGAAAACAGAATAAAAAAGTCCACGATGATCATGAAGTACCAGTCCAGTTTACCTGTGGAAAAGGCGACGATGGACTGGAAAGTGCTGCCTGCACGCTCGGGAAAAAGCAGGGTGAGCAAGATGAAAATGACGGACGCAATCGCTGATACTGCAAAGACCCGGTTGTGAATATCGAAACCAAAGGGGCCGAATTTTCCCGAGATATTATCCTGGCCAACGACATAATCCGTCTGCATGTCGTCTGCCATGGGCGGAGATTCGGAATCGCTTGAATCGTTCATGAAAGATTTCTCCTCATTCAAGAATGGTGAGACAAGCGACCATCGTGGCGGCAATCAGCGTTGAAACCTAACGGGCTTTCAACGGAAGCCGCCTTTCAGGGCGTTTACGGCCGGGATGAGCGGTCTTGGGGCGTGGCTTCCTTGTCGAGGCGCTTGATCTGTCGCCACAGGTCCTGGCGCAAGTCGCTGAGCCTGGGTTGCTCTTCGGCGGTAAACGCCACCGGGCGGCAAAGCCGCTGAGCGCGCAGCCCAAGGCGGGCGCTGAGCAGCCCGGTGGCGAGGCCCTGGCCAGCCCGTGCGGACAGGCGACTGGCCAGATCCAGCGAGAGCATGTCCATGCTGGCCTCGGTGGCCAGCTCGCTTGCCCCGGCAAACGCCATGTTATGCAAGACGTGGCGAAACAGCCGCAGGCGGCTGGCATAGCCCAGTTCAAGGCCATAGAGGCGGCATAGCCGATCCACCATCGCCAGGCTGCGCCAGGCCACAAGCGCCATATCGACCAGCGTCAGCGGGCTCACCGCGACCATGATGGCGGTTTCGCCGGACATCCGCGTAATCAGGCGCTGCGCTTCCCGATCCCGGGGGGCGAGGAGGTGGTAGCGCAATAGTGTCTGGATCTCTTCGCCGCTATGGTGTGGCTGACAGGCGTGTTTGAACGCTTGCCAGTGCGGGTCGTCGTCGGCCAGCTTGAGCTGGCGTTTGAGCTGTTCGGCCATCTGCTGGGCTTGCTTGGCAGAGCGCTCAGGCAGCTCGGCCAGGTCGCTGCGCAGCCGGTCGTGACGTTTTAAGCGTCTTAAGCGGCTCAACTCCTTGAGCAACGATAACCCACCCAGCCCGATCAACCCGATGCCGAATGCCTGCCAGGCCGTCGCCAGCCATTGGGATTGGGCCAGCGCCTCGGGAATACCCGTCGCCAGTTCCAGGGTACCCAAGACGGCGCCACCGCCAAGTGCCAGCATCAGCCCCCAGCGGCGTTTGCGCGGCGCGCCTAACCGAGCCTCGGGGAGGGCCTTTTCCTCGGCGGAAGGCGGCAGGGGCTGGTGGTGGTCGGTAGGTGCGAAGGTTTCACGCTGGCGCAGCTCGGCATCAGCCCCATTGTGGGTTGCCTGGGGCTCATCGAGGTTGAAGTGTCGACGTGGCTGTGGGGTGGTCATGTGAGTTTATCTCCAATCAGCCAATCGATAGCGGCGTCCATGCGAATGTGACCAAGGGCTTCAGACCGTATATCCATGGGTCGAAAGCTGGGGAAGTCGAAGCCTTGCTGTTGCCAGAAGTCGTGCGTTGGTAAGCGGGGTGGTACATCGCCGGGATATACCAGGACGCCTTCCCCCTCAAGCGTGGTGCCCCGCAGAGCGGGCGAGCGCTGACCGTTATGAACCACTTCGCGGGCTTCGGTGGCGCGAATCGCGGCCAGCGAAAGCGCCTTGACGGGAATGTTGGCAAAGCGCAAATCCTTGAGGGGTTCCGCCAGCAAGGCTTCAAGCAGTTGAACGACATGGTCGTGCTGGTCGGGGGTGACATGGTCCGCCTTGGTAGCGGCGATGGCCAGCTTATCGATCTTGGGGGCAAATAGCCGCGTCAGCAGGCTGCGCTGGCCATAATCAAAGCTGTGCATCAGCTGGCTGAGCGCCTGGGAGAGGTCCTCGAACCGCTCAGGCCCGGCATTGAGCGCACCCAATACATCCACCAGGACAATCTGGCGGTCAAAGCGGCGGAAATGGTCACGGTAAAAGGGGCGCACGACCTGCTGCTGGTAGTAGCGAAAGCGCGCCGCCAGGGTGGCATATAGGCTGTCAGGTGGAAGTGCCTCCAGTTCCTCTTTGGGCATAGTGAGCTGGGGAAGTGGAAAAAACTGTAACACCGGCGCCCCGTCCAGCTCGCCCGGCAATAAAAAACGCCCGGGCTGGAGGTTGGAGAATCCTGCCTGCTTGGCGCGTCGAAGGCCCTGTGCATAAGCTTCAGCAAGGCTTGCCAGCTGCCCTTCGTCGGCTTCGGCGGTGGGGTCGAGGGTTTCCACCTCGGTTAGCCATTCGCTGAACATGGCCCGGCGCTGGTCGCCTGAGTGCAGCGGCTGTGCCTGGCTCCAGCTGTAAAAGTCGTGCTGCAGCAGCGGTAGGTCGAGCAGCCACTCGCCGGGGTAATCGAATAAATCCAGCGTAAGGTGGGCGATGTCGGGCGTTAACCAGCCCTGTTGAGCGGGGCGGTAGCGTAACTGCAGGCGCAGTTCGCTGATCCCCCGGGTGGGCTCAGGCCAACGGGGCGGGGTATCGCGCAGCGCGGCCATTCCCGGGTCATAGGGAAATCTTGGCACGCCCAGGTCAGGCTGGTTAAGGCGCTGGGCGCCGAGCAAGCGCCCCTCGCGGGCTGCCGGTAGCAGGTCTAGCTGTGCTTCAACGCCAGCATGGCGGAGCTGATTGACCAGTGAGGTTAAAAAAGCCGTTTTGCCCGCCTGGGAGAGTCCGGTGACCGCCAGCCGAAGTTGGCGGTCGCGGCCACGTTCTATCAGGTTACTCAGCTCGCGATGAAACGGCTGGCGCATGGCGCGTTGTCCTCTATCAAGGTTTGCAAAGCTCAGGTTCTGCTCAGGGTGGTACCCAGCAGATGTTGGGCACCGGGGACCAGCCATACGGGATCCAGGCGGGTGTTGGCGGCCTCGACACACACAAAGCGTTTGGCGGCCTCGATAGAGGTATCGGCAGGGGGCTGTTGGTCCGGGTGCCACACCACGGTGGAATCGCTGGACTGTTTGCCGATGCGTAGCGTGCGCGGGCCGTCGTGTAGCATCACGGCTTCATTGGAGTGATAGATACGGTCGACCGCACCGCGAATGGCCAGGATGCCTTGCTGCTCGCTCTCCGCAAAGTCGCGCAGCTTGTCGAGATAGCGTGCGCCGGTCAACCCTTCCAGCCGACACTGGTGAGCATCGTCGACCGCGAGATAGGAATGCAGTGCGCCACTGACCTTTACCGGGCTTTCGCCCACGTTTTCCGTGATCAATTCCACCGCGAGCCGCTGGGCATTGGCCTGGATAACGGTGCGCACCGTCAGTTGGGAGTGCAACGGTTGCGTCGGTGAGAGGTGAAGTTCGATTCCCTCGGCATGTTCATCCGCCGCTTCCAGCCGCCAGTCGGCATGCCGGGCCAGGCCGTGGAAGGTGCCGCTCCGGTCGGGTGTTTCGTCAGCGTAGCGCTCATCGGCGAACCAGGGCCAGCAGAGCGGAATGCCGCCACGGATGGCGCCAGGCATGGGCTGTGGGGTGGGGGTTACCCATAGCCAGCCAAGATCATTGGGCGGTCGGAAGTGCAGTACCTGGGCGCCTTGCAGCGAGACGACCAGTTCCCCCCAGGGGGCGTTGAACAGTACAAGGTCGCGGCCTTGCCAGTGAGACGTTTGCTGGCCGTCTACACCATCAAGCAAGTGCTGGAGGGAGTCGGGAATCATAGGCAATCCTTTTTTCAGCGGGGCCACTGTCAATGAATATTAGCGCGGTACCTTAACGCTGTGTGCTATGTTAAAACACGCAAGGAAAACAGGATAACATTAACCACAGGTACGGAAAGGAGGCGACATGGGTTTCATTGCTTGGTTGATCATTGGTGGTCTGGCTGGCTGGATTGCCGGCAACATCATGCGAGGCGGTGGTTTTGGCCTGCTGGGCAATATTGGCGTCGGCATTGTGGGCGCCGTCTTGGGTGGTTTCCTGTTTAGCCTGTTGGGCCTGCAGGCCGGCGGGTTTATTGGGTCACTGGTAACGGCCATCGTCGGGGCGGTGGTATTGCTGTGGGTCATCAGTAAAGTGAAACAGGCCTAGCGCCCTAGTCGGCAACTAACCGTTGTGCACTTGCCACGAACCCGCGCCGTTAAGCGCGGGTTCGTGTGTTTGGGGCGTTACCAGCCGCCCTGGCCCTCAAGCAGGCTGCGCGTATTGTTGTTCAGCGCAAGCCTGAAGTCGGCACTGCCCAGGACCATGGCATCACTCGAGCGCACCACCCGGGCACTGACGTAGACGTAGTCCTGCCCCTGGGCATAGGTTCCCATCAGGATGGAGCGTGCATCGTGCTGGGCGCTCAGGCGTTGAACCTGCCGAGACAGGATCAGCTCGCCGACGCTTTCTTCGATAAACATGCTGTCGCGCATCTTGACCTCACGCACCTGCATGCCCTGGCGGCCCAGCGCCGATGCCATGAGTTCTGAACTGATACGTCCAAGCGTGGAGGATTGACTCAGGTTGTCGATGCTCACGAAAGTCGCGGCAATCATGGGGCTGTAACGTGTTATGTCAGGGTTGCTTGCCACCATCTGCTCAGCCGCTTTTTGTGTCAGCTCGGGCAGGTCTGGAGCAGGCTCCTGTTGTTGCGTATTACTGCCGCCAAGTGCACTACAGCCCGTAAGGCTCAATACGAAAAGGCCGACCGTCAACCATCGGGCAGCGGAAAGCAGGCGTGCTGAGTGCATAACGGCAAATGACATCGCAGACATGGCATTACCACCTATCCGTAATTGAAACCGAGGGCGTTGATGGCGCTGAAGGGGTGCGGTCGGGGGCATAGTGACGCCGGTCGCCGCTGTTAATGTAATAAATGTTCGACGATGAATAGAGAATTTGCTCACCGTCGAGAATCTGGGTGGTGACGATGATTTCTTCGTTACCGGTGTGTGTCCAGCTGCCGCTGGTGACGTCAGCGGCGATGGCGGCCGGGATGAGCCCCAGGGCGGGTTCTGCCCATTGGTTAATCGGTATCGCGGCCACGGCTATACCGCCTGCCAGGGCGGTGAATGCCCCCACGGGTGGGCGTACAAAGTCCCGGTCACGGTGCTCAACGACGTCAACGTCGATATGAACCTCGGCGCTGCTGGGCAGAGGCTGAGTGGTCAGGTTGGCGCCCCGGGAGACCAGTTCACTGGTGAGCAGCGTACGAAAGCCACGGCCAAATTCACCGCCACTGTAAGCGTGGGTGGCGTCTTGCGGGGCATCCGGGATGTATAAGTCACGGAAACGGACACGCTCGCGCTTCAGTATCTGTGTCGCCTCGTGGCGGGCGAGGACCTTCCAGTGATGGGCAGCCTGCATGCGCTGCTGCTCACTGTAGGGGTACGTCGTGGCGATGGGCGCTTGCGATGTATTGGCATAGAAGCAGCCACTTAGCGTCAGACAGGCCAGGCCGATGACAAGTGGGCGTAGCGCTGACGAGGGTATATCGATTTTACGGGTGCGCACCGGGTGGTTCCTTCTCGCTACGAAACGGCTTTTTGATAGACTAGGCAGCGCTAATGACAACGCCACGCATTAATAGTCGGCCAGGGAGCCAAAAACTTGAATGAGTAATCACACGGATGCTTGAAGATCACCGCAGTGGACCTCGCCACGACTCGCTCATGTCCCCCTACCGCGAAGATGACAGCGGTAGTATCTGGATGGTGAGCTACATCGATATCATGACGCTACTGGTGGCGCTGTTTGTGATCATTATTGCGGCAGCCGGTGCCACAAGCCCGACATGGATGGCAACAGAACCACCTCCCGAGCCGCTTTTTGATTCGCCACCGCCGCTTGAGGTACCGCTGCCAGAACCGCTGGCCAATATGCGTGATGAGCGAAGATATGCGACCAATTGGCTGGGGGGCGAGTTGCTGACCAGCACGATCACGGCGGCCCAGGGAGTGGCCGGACGCCCCAGACGAACCACGCGCGGTGTCCCCCCGCTGCTTGCCATGCCTGATCCGGTAGCGGAGCCACTGGCCGCGTTGCCTGAACCCCGTTTGCCGATGCCCTTGGTGCCGGTTGAGCAGTCAGCGCTTCAATTTCCGCTGGCTGATTATATGGTCGTCCTCACGGATAATCCCCCGAGTAATGTCGAGACGCTCAGCGATAATGCCATTGACGGTGCGTTGGCCCTGAGGGAGCAGGTGGAGAGCTCCCCTTATCTACCTGATTTAGAGGGTGTCGAGGTCTCACGGGTAGAAGAGGGCATCAGTTTGCGGGTGCAGGACAAGCTGCTGTTTCCCTCAGCGGAAGCGGAATTAACCGATGGTGGAAGCGCATTGATCAGCTCTCTGCTCGACACTATCCAGCGTTATGACGGTGAAGTATGGGTTGAGGGCCATACGGATAGTCGAACGATTGACACCCCTGAATATTCATCCAACTGGGCGCTATCCAGTGCTCGGGCGATCGCGATAGTGGAAGCCTTGGAAGCGGCTGGGGTTGCATCGGATCGCTTGCGTGCCGTTGGACTGGCGGCCACTCAATCCCTGGCAGATAATGACACGGCAGAAGGGCGGGCGCGTAATCGCCGAGTCGAAGTCGTCATCCATGTAGAATAAATGCCCGACAAAAAAAGCCCGCCGGGGAAGGCGGGCATAAAGGGCTTGGCTCACTGCAGCCCACTGGCAGAGGGGGTGGGGTGTACAGGGTTGCCAGTGGGTACAATTTCAGTATAGCTATTTATTGCGCCTTGCCAAGCTTTGTATTGGATTTTTTGTTATTAAATGTAACGCTCGGCGGCACTATCCTGGCGCGGCTGTGTTTTACCTGCCCTGTCTTATTGCACCAGAAAAGTGCACTGCAACTTGCGTCTCCGCTGAAACCGTTACCCCCTTCAGGTATTACCCCCTGTCACCTTATGGATATCAAAGCGTTAAAGGCGTTGGCACGTATTGTGCTAGGCAATAAAACACGCTGTCATCGCCATCTCTATCAAGTGGCGATTGAGTGCGTCCACCGCTTAGCAGTAGAGAGGCTGCGCCATGCTTGAACACGCCAGCGCTTCGGCGCCCCCCGACGACCGAGTGGACCCGCCGCGTCTTGTGGTCACCGACCTTGATGGCTCGCTGCTTGACCACCATAGCTATGACGCCTCCCCGGCAAAGGCCTGGCTGGCCCGATTAAAGCAGGCGAAGGTGCCGGTGATCCCCGTGACCAGCAAAACCCGTGCGGAACTGTTCCCCCTGCGTGAAGCGCTGGGGCTGACGATGACCCCGTTTGTGGCTGAAAATGGGGCTGTTATCGGCCTTCCGCCGGGGTGGTGTCATGCGCGGCTGGATCGGCCGGGCAACGGGCGTGACGGGATGGTTATCAAGCATCCAAGCGTTGATATTGGTTTTATTCGTGCCCGCCTTGACGTCTGGCGCAAGCGGCTCGGTTTGCGCTTTACCCCGATGAGCGAGCTTACCCTTGACGACTTGACCGGGCTGACCGGGCTCGACACTCACCAGGCACAGATGGCCCGCCAGCGGGAGGGTAGCGAGCCGTTGCTCTGGCACGATGATGACACCTCGCTTGAGACGTTTCGCCGCGCGCTGGAAGGTGACGGCCTGCAACTTACCCAGGGAGGGCGCTTTTATCACGTTATGGGGAGCGCATCCGACAAGGGGAGTGCGGTCACCTGGCTGGTCGGGCGATTCCGGGCGCTGCGCGGTCGTGAGCCGCTGTCCATCGGCTTGGGCGATGGTCCCAACGATGTGTCGATGTTAAACGCCGTCGATCAGGCGGTCGTGATCCGGGGTCACCATGATCTGAAGGTTGAACCCACTAATCCCCAGCTTTACCGAACGCGAGCCACTGGCCCAGAGGGCTGGGTAGAAGGCATGTCTCACTGGTGGGGTAAGGCGTTTGCTCCGACCAACCCGCGTGATGCAAAGGAGGTAAACGCATGAGTGATTTCCATCAGAACGGCGTCATTACCGATTTTCATAACCTGACCCGCCGCCCGGTCGAGGCGCTGGAAAAAGAGCTATGCCAGTTTGCCCGGCGGCGGCCCATGGGGCTGATCCTGCCATCGTTGTTTTCAGAGCTGGAAGGCCCGGCACTCTCGGCCATTGTCGATGAGCTGGTCAAGGTGCCCTATCTCGGCGAGATCGTGATTGGCCTGGACCGGGCCGACCGCGAGCAGTTCTTGTATGCGCGGGAGTTTTTCTCGCGCCTGCCGCAGCACACACGTATCTTATGGAACGACGGGCCGCGCCTGCGTGCCCTGGATGCCGAGCTGGAGCAGCACGGGCTGGGCGCATTAGAGCCTGGGAAAGGGCGCAACGTCTGGTATTGCGCGGGCTATGTGTTGGCCTCGGCGCGCTCGTCGGTAATTGGGTTACACGACTGCGATATTCTCACCTATGATCGCGGGCTGCTGGCGCGTCTGATGTACCCGGTCGCTCACCCGCGTTTTAACTACAGTTTCTGCAAGGGCTATTACCCCCGCATTGCCGAGGGAAAGCTCAATGGGCGCGTATCGCGGCTGATGGTGACGCCGTTGCTAAGGGCGCTTAAAACCGTGTGCGGTCCGTTACCTTACCTTGATTACCTGGACAGCTTCCGCTACCCACTCTCGGGCGAGTTCGCCATGCGCAGCGACGTGCTCGAGGGGATACGCATCCCGGCGGACTGGGGGCTTGAAATTGGCGTTCTCTCCGAGCTCCAGCGCAATTACTCGCCGCGTCAGCTTTGCCAGGTCGACATCGCCGATGCCTATGATCACAAGCACCAGCCGGTCAGTGAAGACAACCCCGACGCCGGGTTGAACCGCATGAGTCTGGATATCGCCAAAGCCCTTTACCGTAAATTGGCAACCCAAGGGATTACGTTCAGCAGTGAAGATTTCCGCACCCTGAAAGCCACCTACTACCGGCTGGCGTTGGACTTGATCGAGGCTTATGACCACGATGCGACCATGAACGGTTTGAGTCTTGATCGGCATAGCGAAGAGCAGGCCGTTGAACTCTTTGCCAGCAACCTGCTGGAAGCGGGTAACCTGTTTTTGGATAACCCCCGCGAACGCCCCTTTATCCCCAGTTGGAACCGTGTCCAGGCAGCGGTGCCTGACCTGCTCATGCGCATGCACGAAGCGGTAGAGCTGGATAATCAGGGCGATGTTTAAGGCGGTTTGAAGACTGGCTGGGCAGGCCATGTAAGGGGCTTGCCCAGCCGGAAAGGCTTTATTTAGCCATGGCGAGAGGAGGGGAGGGACTGTGTTGCCGAGGCTTGGTGGCCGGCAATTTGGAAATGCGCGACCCGCTGGCGTAGCTCAAAGCTGAGATCTGCCAGGCGTTGGGTGGCCCCGGTACTTTCTTGTACCAGCCCGGCATTTTGCTGGGTCATTTGATCCATCTGGGTGACGGCCTCGTTGACCTGCTCGATGCCGTAACTTTGTTCCTTGGTAGCCGCCGAGATTTCTTTCACCAACGTATCAAGCTGCCGAATATTGTCGACGATACCGCTAATCACGCTGCCGGTGTCGCGCACCTGGCGGGTGCCTTGCGTGATATGAGCGTCAGAATTGTCAATCAGTGTCTTAATCTCTTGGGCGGCCGTTGCCGAGCGGCTGGCCAGTTGGCGGACTTCACTGGCGACCACGGCAAAGCCGCGTCCCTGTTCGCCGGCCCGAGCCGCTTCAACAGAGGCGTTAAGCGCCAATATATTGGTTTGAAACGCAATCGAGTCGATCGTTTCGATGATACCGCTCATTTGTTTCGCGCTATCGTTAATCGTCGACATGGTATCAATCACGGACTCCATTGCTTCGCTGCCTTGCTGAGCACTGTCGGTGGTTTTGCTTGCCAGTTGGCTTGCGTGGTCAGCGTGTTCAGCGTTTTGTTTTACCGTTGCGGTCAGCTGTTCCATGCTGGAAGCCGTCTCGGCAAGTGACGCCGCTTGTTGCTCGGTACGCGTGGATAACTCTTCGTTAACGCCGACGATCTGTTCAACAGAGGTGTTCACGTTATCCGCACTATGGTGAATGCTGCCGATGGTGTCTGATAGCGTTTCACGCATGCGGTCAATATCAAACAGCAAGCTTTGCTGGTCCCGGGCGGAGAGCTTTGTCGTGCGCGTCAAATCGCCGTCGGCAATATGCCGGACCACGCTGGCGGCGTAGCGAGGATCACCCCCTAAACGGCGGGACACATCACGAATCACCCAGCCCATCAGCAGCGTCACCGGCACCCCGATAATCAACAAAATGACGCCCGAGCGGATTAGGCTCGATACAAACGCCGCATTGATATCATCGACATAAACGCCAGATGCCAGTGACCATCCCCATTCAGGCAAATGCGCCACATAGCTTAACTTGGGCACCTGCTCCTCGCCGCCCAAGCGAGTGGAGTAGTAACCTACGTGACCACCGCCTGCCTGCGCCATTTCAAGAAGATCGGCATACAGCCTTAGTCCGCTGGCATCCTGGTAGTCGCTCATGTCGGTACCAGCATCGCGACTGGGGTGGGAGACAATGCGCAGGTCGTTATCAAACGCAAAGACATATTCACCGTCGCCAAACCGGACGTTGGCGATATTATCAATAGCGCGTTCCTGCGCTTCTTCGAGGCTCAATTCCCCAGCCTCAACCTTTGCCTGTAGCGCTTCAATCTGGCTGTGCACGCCTTCAATGACGTATTGCAGGCTGTCACGGCGTTCACTCTCGATGGTCTGCCGGTTTTCCCATGCCAACCAGCCCACCAGTAACAGCATGGCACTCCAGATAATGGCGAGCGTACCCCATAGTTTTTGCGTCGTTGTCATACGCTTCATAATGCTTCCTGATGATGTCGATAATATGTGTTATGTGTGAGAACCAGCCACGTAGTGTTTATCGACTCAGCCAGTAAAATCTTGACTACCAAAGTGGGTTGTCCAGTTAATAAATTTTATTGTTTATATGAAAAATATATTAATTTATTCTAATTTATAAGGCTTATAAAAAGCCAGAGACAGCAATAGAGCCGCCTCTGGCTGATAGCATCGTCTGATGGGGGCGCTAAAAAGCGTAGCGTCAACCGGCGCGAGCATGCGTTAGCGTGTCGAGCGCACTTCGCCGTATGCAGGCGCTGGTTTGGCAACTCAAACAGCGTAAGACGGCGCTTTGCTCACCAGTGCCTTCGAGGCGAAAGCGGGCCAGAAACGCTGAGGTGGGAGACTCGAAATTGCCGCAACGGCGGCAAATGATGTCAACACCGCGGACTTTGTAGTTGATGATGATAGGTTGCACGCTGACCTCCTACCCGTGGGTGTTGTTGGGTCACTCGTCACACAACCTGGTAGTGGCAAGTGGTGGACTATTAACCATAGGCCATGGTGGGGAGTTCGGTGAGCAAAAAAGTCATTTTTTTCGACTTTCATATCCTGGGTTAGATAAACCCTTGGTCTTGAAGTGCACTGTGGGCGCCTAGCGCAGAGGATGCGCATCAGGGAAGACCAAGCAGGATGCTTGATGGACTCAAGGACGCATGAACAGGACGTTCATGAAGAAGGATCAAGGAGGACCTGCTCAAACCCCAGCCCGCAATGGCTGGGGTTTTTTGCGAATGCCGTGATCAATCGGCTTTTTCAGCGTTTTCTTCGTCGTCGGGTTTGTCGCTACCCTGGTGGCCAAGGGGGCTTGCCTGGTCAAGGCGTGGATGGTTATCGAGGAATTCACGCTTCAGGTCAGGCAGTTTATCCAGCGCTTTCAAAGTGTGGGTCAACGCATGGATGGCGGCCAATACGTCTTGGGTATTGCCGGTTTCCGAAATCGTGTGCATGTTGCGAATCGGGAAACCAATTGACGTGGCGGCACTGTCCACCGACGCCAACACACCCGCCATCCCATCGGTGCCCGTGTCAACGCCGACCATGTCGCGCTGCATGGGGATGTCATTGGCTTTGGCCGCCTGGGCAATCACGCGGTTCAACTGTTCGCTGGCGACCGAGCCCACCGCCATGGTGAAGCCTTTGCCCATCTCCAACGGCTGCATGCGTTTATCGCCGATGCCGGGAGCGGCCACGTAGTCGTGGTTTACATCGACGCCAATCAGCGCATCAGGTTTCATTTCGCCCGCCATGACGCGGCTGCCGAAGCGGCCAATCTCTTCGTAGCTGGCAATCGCGAACAGTACGCGTACATTTTGGGTGCCGCCTGCCTCGGCGATCAGCTTGGCGACTTCAGCGGTCACAAAGCAGCCCAGGCCGTTATCCAGGTAGGCGCCATAGAAGGTGTTGGGGCTAAAGCCTTCGCGAATAGGGCGGTCAAAAATAATCGAGTCGCCGGGGCGCACGCCAAGATTGAGTACCTGCTGTTTCTTGTTTTCGCCGTGGATCTGCAAATCCAGATAGATTTGCTCTTTCTTCAGGCCTTTGCTGCCATCGCGCATGGCGGGGTCGGAAAAATGAATGGCGCCCAGGGCTTCCACCGTGCCGCCTTCAATGCAGCGGTAGCTGCCGGGGGCATCCGGGTCTTCGCTAAACAGCTTCACTTCATGGCCGACCAGTACGGTGGGCAAGAAGGAGTCGGTGTTGATCCAGATCTTGCCGTCTTCACCAATCGAGCGCACCTGCATGCGGATTTTATCCGCATGGCCGATGATCATGACCTTGAACATGTCATCCTGACCGGGATGGGTATCGAGCACGACGCCCGCATTGCCCTTGAACTGGTGCAGATGCCAGTCGCTCGGGGCAAAGCTTTCAAAATAGGGCTTTAACACGCCGTAGGTCATGGCGGCTTCCAGGCCCACGGGGCTTGGCGCCGCCAGGATATCGCGCATCAGCTTGAACTGCGCGTCGGGCATGGGTTGTGTCCAGGGTGTGGCGCTATCACTCATTAAGCTTTCTCCAGTTGAGGGATAATCAAGATGATCCAGTGTGACAGATTATGCCGCCATACGCGTCCTCGGTAGGCGACGTTTAGACGATGTCATGTTGGTGGGGTTCATCTTATGATGGCTTTAGTAAAGCCGCATATAAAAACCCAGCATTCACGACGAGGATGTCGATATGGCCACCGTTACCCTTCGCTCTCAGCGCTTCAAGGTGCTGCTGGCGGGTGTTTTCAGTCAGTTGCTGTGTATTGGGGTGGCGCGCTTTGCCTATACGCCGCTATTGCCCGTCATGCAGCAGCAGAGCTGGATTGGCGACGCCGATGGTGGTTGGCTGGCGGCACTCAATTACGCGGGCTATATGCTGGGCGCGGTGCTGGCGGCGTCGATTCGTCGTATTCATGTCAAAGATACGCTGTACCGTATTTGCCTGGTACTGGCCGTTCTCACCACGGCAGGCATGGCACTGACCGAGCATTTCTGGCTCTGGGCGGGGCTGCGTTTTTTGGCGGGGTTTTCGAGCAGCGGCGCGATGCTGCTGGCCTCGGGGCTGATTCTTCACTGGTTGATTCAGCACCGCCAGCGCGGTGAGTTGGGCATTCATTTTGCCGGGCTTGGCCTTGGCATTGTCCTTGCGGCCGTCGCCGTTGAGCTGATGTTGGCGTTGTCGCTGGACTGGCAGGCGCAATGGTGGGGATTCAGCCTGCTTGGCGTAGTGTTGCTCGTACCCGCCTGGCGCTGGCTGCCCAGGCCACTGCCTGCCGTGCCCGGTACCTCGGGGGATAACACCGCCGCCGCCAACCCACCCACCCGTACCTTTATGCGCTGGATGCTGGCCGCTTATTTCTGTGCGGGTTATGGCTATGTGATCAGCGCTACTTTCATCGTCACGATTGTGGAGCGCGAACCGCTGTTGGCCGGTGCCGGTAACTGGACCTTTGCGTTGGTGGGCCTGGCGGCGGCCCCTGCGGTCATCCTGTGGGATCTTGTAGCGCGTCGTATCGGCTATTTGGGTGCACTTATACTGGCCATGAGTCTGCAGGTTATCGGCATTGTCCTGCCCGCCATGACGACGAATCTGGCGGCAGTGCTGCTCAGCGCAGTGCTTTATGGCGGCACCTTTCTGGGGTGTGTCAGCCTGGTACTGACCATGGCGGGGCGGCTGTATCCCGCCAGCCCCGCACGCTTGATGGGGCAAATGACCCTGGCCTACGGCGCCGCGCAGATTATCGCGCCGGCGCTGACAGGCATGTTGGCGGAGGCTTCAGGCCACTATAACGTTGGTCTCTGGCTGGCCGGTGGCTTCGTGGCTCTGGGCGCCCTGTTGTTTGCCTGGTTGCGGCGTGTCGACCAAACTGCGCAGCGGCTGGACGCCGAGGCCAAAGCCGCCGTGTATGCCTCGTAGTGACGTCTTGAATGTCGCCATGATGTGTTGAATGGCCGCGCGCGTCAGGATTTTTTGCGCATTCGTTGCCAAATCCTCTAGGATAAGCGCTTTTTCCAACAGGGTGGTAGATCATGGCGTCTTCTGGGCAACCGCGCATCCAATGGTTAGGCCGCTGGGGCTTTATGCTGGCGGCGACGGGGTCGGCCGTTGGGTTAGGCAATATTTGGAAGTTTCCCTATATCACCGGGGAGTTTGGTGGGGGAGCCTTCGTGCTGGTCTATCTCGCCTGTATCCTGGCGGTGGGCGTGCCGGTCATGATGACCGAGATTGCCTTTGGGCGGCGCGGTCAGGGGAGCCCGGTCGATGCCATTCGCCGGGTGGTCAACGAGTCCGGCCGGTCTTCAGTATGGTCATTGATCGGCTGGATGGCGATGCTCTGCGGTTTCATGATTCTGTCGTTTTATGTCGTTGTGGCGGGCTGGTCGTTTTCCTATCTGTGGAAGATGCTGACCGGCGGCCTTTCGGGGAGCAGCGTTGACGATATGGCCGCAGTGTTTGGTGCCAATAACGCCAACCCCTGGAACCTGGGCTTCTGGAGTACCCTGGTCACGCTGCTGACCATGCTGATCGTCGGCAAAGGCGTGCAGGAGGGCATTGAAAAAAACGTCAGTTGGATGATGCCCGGGCTGGTGCTGATGCTGGCGCTGTTGATTGTGTTTGGCGTTTTTTCGGGCGGCTTTGGTCAGGCATTCAGTTTCCTGTTTTCTTTCAAGGCGGGCAGTCTTTCCAGTGAAGGCATGCTGGCCGCGCTGGGGCACGCGTTTTTCACCTTGTCACTGGCCTCCGGGGCCATCCTGACTTACGGCAGCTACCTGCCTAAAGGGACTTCCATCGGGCGCACCACGCTAAGCGTGGCGGTTGCCGATACCGTGGTGGCCTTGATGGCCGGACTGGCCATCTTTCCGGTGATTTTTGCCAACGGGATGGATCCCGCCGAAGGCCCAGGGCTTATCTTCATGAGCTTGCCGTTGGCGTTTCAAGCGATGCCGCTGGGGACGCTGTTTGGCATTCTGTTTTTCCTGATGTTATCGATGGCCGCACTGACCTCGGCGATTTCGATGGTCGAGGCGACGGTGTCCTGGCTATGTGATAACAAAGGTCTCTCGCGTAAAGCGGCCTCGTGGGGCACCGGCATCGTACTTTGGCTGATCAGTACCCTGGCGATGCTGTCGTTCAACCTGGGCGCCGACTGGACGCTGGCGGGTAAGAACTTCTTTGACTGGCTGGATTACCTGACCTCGCGCTTGATGATGCCGTTGGGCGGCCTGGGCATGGTCGTGCTGGCAGGCTTTGTGTTGAAGAGCGAGACGTTCCGCGATGAGCTGGGGCTTTCACCGCTGCCCTATGCGCTGTGGCTGACCATGGTGCGCTACGTCAGCCCGCTCGGTATCGTGGTGATTTTTATCAACGCGCTGGATATTTATCAGGTCTCCTTTGTCGCGCACTGGCCGTGGTTACTGGCGATTCTGGTCGCCATGGCGTGCTTGGGCGAAACGCTCAGCCCGCGGTTGCGTCATGTTCGGAGCCCCCGCTGAGCGCTGTTACGGCTGCGATTGTTGCCGTCTTGCCTTGGCGTCGGCAATCGCGCCTGGGTGAGTGCCGACTTCAAGTAACTCATCCCAGCGCGTGGTATAGCGATTCGAGCGATGAGCGCAGCGCAGTTGCCAAGGGGCTTCGTCATCGGTCATCCCGAAGCGGATCATGTCTTGCCCCATACGCTGGTTGATGGCGTCCACGGTGGCCATTAGCCGGGGATGGTGGCGGGCGGGGGCATCGAGTAGCGATAGCTGATGCTGTTGGGCGTCGACGAGATCCAGCAGCATCACGCCAGCTTTCATGAACCGATAGCCGGGGCGGTATATCTGCTCAAGGCCCTGGCGGACGGCGTCGAGGATCACGCGTGTATCGTCGCTGGGGGTGGGTAACGCGACCAGGGTGTGGGGAAAGTACTGTGGCTGGTCACGGCGGTGGCGGTTGGTTTTCAGGAACAGCATCACCGAGCGCGCCAGGCTGTGCTGCTCGCGAAGTTTTGTGGCACTACGCTGGGCATGGCGGCGGAGTGCCTCGTGCACCTGCGTTTTTACCCCGGTGGGCTGACCAAAAGAGCGCGACGTCATGATGCGCTGGCGCGGCTGATCCACCGCGTTCATTGTCAGGCAGGGGGTGCCACGCAGTTCCAGGGCGGTGCGCGCCAGCACCACGGAAAAGCGTTTGCGCAGCTGTTTCTTATCGCACTCGCGTAAATCCAGGGCGCTATGGATGCCGCTAATGGCAAGCCGTTCGGCAAGCCGCCTGCCCACGCCCCATACCTCACTGACCGGCGTTTGCTTCAGCAAGGCGGTGGTGCTGGCGTCGTTCCCGGCAAGCAGGCAAACGCCCTGGTAGTGCGGCTGCTTCTTGGCTGCATGGTTGGCGAGCTTGGCCAGGGTGTGGGTCGGTGCCAGCCCGATACATACCGGTAACCCAAGGCAACGATGAATGTCTCGGCGTAGGCGATCGCCCAGGGCCTGGCACTGGTGCTCGCTCATGCCCTCCAGGTAGACAAACATTTCATCGATGGAGTAGGGGGCGATGTCAGGGCAAGCGTCCCGCAGCAGTTGGGCGAGCCGTGCCGACATGTCGCCATACAGCTCATAGTTGGACGACAGCAGATGAATCTCGCCGCGCTGGCGGAGCCCCTCCAGTTTGAAGGCAGGGGTGCCCATGGGAATATCCATCGCTTTCATTTCCGCCGAGCGGGCGATTACGCAGCCGTCGTTGTTGGACATCACGCCGACGGCCTTGCCCTCCAGATGGGGCTGGAAAACACGTTCGCAGCTGACGTAAAAGTTGTTGGCGTCGACCAGTCCGATCATGGCGGTGACATCATCGCAGGTATTCGTGAATGACCGCCCGGACAACACCCCATACCTGACAGTCGTTGTCTTCCAGGGGCAGCGGCGGATAATGTGGGTGCGCTGAGCACAAGTGCGGCGTGCCGTGATAGAGCGCGTAGCGCTTGATCAGTAGTTCGTCGTCGAACATGGCGACCAGAATATGCCCCAGACGAGGGGAAAGGCTACGGTCAACCACCAGCAGGTCGCGATCGAAAATTCCCCAACCCTCCATGCTGTCACCGGTGGCGGTCAGGTAAAACGTGTGGGTGGGGTTCTTGATCAGGCGCACGTTGAGGTCCAGCGTGCGCGGCTCGTAATCCTGGGCGGGGGAAGGGAAGCCGCTAAACCCAGCGCGGCCGTGTAGCGGAGGAAAGGGCAGCGACTGATGCGTTAACGGCACGGCTGGCGCGATAGGCGATAACGGCTGCGTCATGGTCAGCCTCCTCACTGGCAAAATATGTATTTATATACAGTATTTGGCCATGGGGATAAAATTGCAAGAGCTGTTAGGAATATCCGTGAAGGCTTATCTTGCCAGCCAGAGGCCCACCACAATGGCGCTGGTCACAGCGATGAAAAAGACCCAGTTGCGCGTTCGGGTATCACGGTGGGGTTTCATAAAGGCCTCGCTAGCAGGAAAAGATGGACGTCGGTGAGTGTCAGTCATTTTGTACAGACAATGACGTTTGGCATGGTACCGTTTGTGCTTTATGCCGTCATCTTGCTGCCTAGGGCGGTTGGTTTGCTTAGGATAGATTAATAATGTCCCACCCCACTTCAAGGCGTTATCCGCACTCCCTTTCCCTCGCCCACGGTCGTCTGGCGGCGCTGAGCTGGGGGCGCGAGGAGGCGCCCACTTGGCTGGCACTCCACGGCTGGCTCGATAATGCGGCAAGCTTTTCCCGGTTAGCGCCATTGCTGGTGGAAGCGCTGGATATTCGTATTGTGGCCATCGATTTCCGTGGTCATGGCTATTCGGCACACGCCCCGACGGGGCAGGATTACGCGCTGTGGGATTATTGCCACGACGTACTGGATGCCATGGAAGACCTGGCCATTGAGCGAGCGGTGCTGCTCGCCCATTCCATGGGCGCCGCGGTGGCCTGTTTACTGGCGGCTGCCTTGCCGGAGCGCATTGAGCGAATGACGCTGCTGGATGGCTTGGGTGCGCTCAATACCCCCGCCAGTGACACGGCAAGCCAGCTGCGCAAGGGGTTAATGGCGCATAGACGGCCCACTTCCCGGGCACCGCGTTACCCTGATCTGGCCACCGCGGTGGCGGCCCGCGTGGCCGGTGGTGTTACCCCGTTAGATACCATCACGGCCACGCCGCTGGTGGAGCGCAATGCCGATGTGGCGGCTGACGGGCACGTACAGATGCGCACCGACAGCCGCTTGTTGAAGCCATCGCTGGTACGCTTTACGCCTTCCCAGGTGTTAGCGCTACTGGCCGACATCCAGGCACCGGTGCTATTGATAGAAGGTGAGGAGGGCATCTTAGGCGAGCGCGGCTGGGCGGGAAAAGCCCGCCAGGCGGTACCCCACTTAACACGCCATGTACTGGCAGGCGGTCATCACCTGCACCTTGAACCCCAGGGGGTGTCCCGCGTTGCCGAGGTAATTACGCAATCTATCCATGAAACGTCGGGATCAGTCGTAGGAAACGAGCAATGAACGAACCGAATCTGGCCGATGGCAGTGTATCGAACGGCAATAACGGTAATAAAGTGGCGCTGGTTCTGGGTAGCGGCGGTGCCCGGGGCTATGCGCACATCGGTGTGATTGAGGCATTGGAAGCCCGGGGTTACGAGATTATCTCGATTGCCGGGTGCTCCATGGGCGCGCTGATAGGCGGTATTTATGCGTCGGGTAAGCTTCCCGAATACCGTGAATGGGTGTGTAACCTGGACTATCTGGATGTGCTCAAGCTGGTCGATGTGACCTGGAGCCCGATGGGCGCCATGCGGGCCAGCAAGATCATGAGCAAGCTGGAAGGGCTGGTCGGCGATACATTGATGGAAGACCTGCCGATTCCGGTAACCACCGTGGCCACTGACCTGGTACGTCAGCGCGAGGTATGGTTTCAAAACGGCCCGCTGCTGCGCGCGATACGGGCATCGATCGCCGTGCCCGGCGTGATTACCCCTGTGCATCTGGGAGGGCAGGTACTGGTCGACGGTGGCCTGCTGAATCCGCTGCCCATGATGCCCATACTCGCCGCCCACGAGGCAGACTTTGTGGTGGCGGTCAACGTGACCGCCCACAGCCCGCAGCCGGTGTCTTTGGAGACCCTGCTTCCCAGTGACGAGAATAGCGATAGCCGCACCACCCGGGAGCGTGATCGCGATGCCAATATCGGTGGCTGGATGGACGAAGTGCGGGCTACCACGCGGCGACTATGGGGCGAGCTGGGCAGCCGTAACGAAGAGGGTGAGGTGGATGAGACGCTGGACCTTCGCGGCAAGCGGGAATGGGGCAAGCTGGATATGATCCTCGAATCGTTCGATATTACCCAGGCGGCGCTGGCGAAATATAAGATTGCCGGTTACCCGCCAGATATTCTCATCGAAGTTCCCAAAACGGTGTGCAGTACCTACGAGTTTCACCGTGCCAGGGATCTGATCCGCCTGGGCCGTCATCTGGCCGATGATGCCCTGGCACGGCGTATGCCCGACACCGCGTCGGATGCGCAAGAACCGGGTATGGCAGAATAAGGGGCCTACTGGCCGCGTTTGCGTAGCAGGATGTAGACCGCGCCGGTGCCGCCGTCGATCTCAATGGCAGAGCAGAACGCCAGGACGCCGGGCCACTCGCGCAGCCAGGCGTTGGTGTGGCTTTTCAGTACTGGAAAATCAGCCGTTGTGCCCCAGGCCTTACCGTGGACGACCAGCACGCAGCGAAGCCCTTGAGCAGTTGCATCCCGCAGAAAGCTCTCAAGTTCCAGCCGGGCTTCTTCAAGGGTGTAGCCATGCAAGTCGAGGCCGGCCTGCCAGGCCATCTGGCCACGTTTGAGTTGGCTGAAGGTACGCCAGGGCAAATCGGCGACGCTGAATTCCAGATACTCGGAAGGGCGCACCGCCTCGACCCGGCCATCAGAGGTGCGGCCGGTGGTGGCGAAGGTATTGCTTTCCACCGCCGCCTGCCGCCTGGCCTGCTGGGCATCATCGTTGCGCTTGGGTTTGCCGGGGTCGGCCTGGTTGGTGGCCATGCGACGCACGCCCGCGGCTTTCAGCGCTTGGCGGAAAGCACTGATATCGTCATCATCGGGCAGGTGGCGGCGTCGTGTCATGACAGGCTCAAATGGCAAATGGGCAAAACGGAGAACAGGCGCACAGTATAGCGAGATGCACGCTGCTGTGAACCGGGCAGCGTCAAAGGTACAATCTTTCTTTTGCCATGCCGTCTCCCCAAGAGATGGCCGCTTTTGTTGACCAGGAGCCGATGTGACCCAGCCTCTCAACGCCGAGACTTCGCCTTCCTCCCTCACCCTGCCGGATACGGCGCTGGTGAGCGAGCTTATAACCTTACGTGACTACCTGCGCTGGGTATCCAGCGAGTTCTATCTGGCGGGGCTCTATTACGGCCATGGCACCGAGTCGGCATGGGACGAAGCCGTTGCGCTGTGTCTGGGGGCGCTGCATTTGCCCTGGAATGTCGACCCAGGCGTACAGGATGCACGTCTGTTGCCGATGGAGCGCGAGCGCATTGTGACCCTGACCCGTGAGCGAATCACCACGCGTCGACCGCTGCCTTACCTGCTGGGAGAAGCTTTCTTTGCCGGTTATCCGTTTGACGTTGACGAACGCGTGCTGATTCCGCGCTCGCCGATGGCGGAATTGATAGAGGATGGCTTTGCCGCCTGGTTCCCCGAAGAGCCGCCCGAACGGGTGCTGGATTTGTGCACCGGCTCCGGCTGTATCGGCATTGCCACCGCGCTTTATTTGCCCACCTGCGAGGTGACGCTGGCCGATATCAGCCAGGAGGCGCTCGCCGTGGCGCGCCAGAACATCACCCGCCACGATGTCGGCGAGCGCGTACGCGCGGTGGAAGCCGATGTATTCAGCGGGCTGGAGGGCCAGCGTTTTGATGTCATTATTTCGAACCCGCCCTATGTCGACAAGCGTGACCTGGCCACCATGCCCGCCGAATTTCGCCACGAGCCTGCCCTTGCCCTCGGCGCAGGCAGCGACGGCCTGGATATCGTGCGGCGCATTCTGCGCGAAGCACGCGCACACCTGACCGATGAAGGGTGGCTGATTGTCGAGGTGGGTAACTCAGACCGCCATGTGGAGGCTGCCTTTCCCGAGGTGGCGTTCATGTGGCTTGAATTCGAGCGTGGCGGCCAGGGCGTCTTTGCCCTGAGCGCCGCTGAACTCGACGCCCATGCGGCGTCTTTTGCGTGAGGAGCTAAGGCTCATGTCCGGCAATACATTTGGCAAACTATTTACCGTCACCACCTTCGGGGAAAGCCACGGCCCGGCGCTAGGCGCGATCGTCGATGGCTGCCCGCCGGGGCTGCCGCTATCCGAGGCGGATTTACAGCACGACCTGGACCGCCGCCGCCCCGGCAGCTCGCGGTATACCACCCAGCGCCAGGAAGCGGACCAGGTGAAAATCCTGTCGGGGGTTTTCGAAGGCAAAACGACCGGGACCTCGATAGGTTTGCTCATCGAGAACACCGATCAACGCTCGAAAGATTATTCAAAAATCAAGGATCAGTTCCGCCCCGCCCACGCGGACTACACCTATCACCACAAGTATGGTCACCGTGATTATCGTGGCGGAGGTCGTTCAAGCGCGCGGGAAACCGCGGTACGCGTCGCTGCGGGCGCCATCGCCAAGCAGTACCTGGCGGCTCAGGGCGTGCAGGTGCGTGGCTACATGAGCCAGCTCGGCCCGATCAAGATCGATTTCCACTCCTGGGATGCCGTCGGGCAGAACGCGTTTTTCTGCCCCGATCCCGCCAAAGTGCCCGAGCTTGAAGACTACATGGATCAGCTGCGCCGTGATCAGGATTCCGTCGGCGCGGAGATCACCGTGGTGGCCGAGGGTGTGCCGGTCGGGCTGGGTGAGCCGGTATTTGATCGCCTGGATGCTGATCTGGCGCATGGTTTGATGAGTATCAATGCGGTAAAAGGGATTGAGATTGGTGCCGGGTTTGGCTGCGTTGATCAACGGGGCAGTGAGCATCGCGACGAGATGACGCCGGAGGGCTTTTTGTCCAACCACGCCGGTGGGGTGCTGGGGGGAATTTCCAGCGGCCAGCCCATTGTGGCGCGCCTGGCGCTTAAGCCGACGTCAAGCATCACCACGCCGGGGCGCTCGATCGACGTCAACGGCAACGCCGTCGAGGTAGTGACCAAAGGTCGTCACGACCCTTGCGTGGGTATTCGCGCAACGCCCATCGCGGAAGCGATGATGGCGATCACGCTGATGGACCACTGGCTACGGCAGCGAGGGCAAAACGGTGAGGTAAGCGTTGATACGCCGCGGCTAACCCAACGCTAGCGGCAAGGTGTCCTTCGTATATCGCTGCTACACTTAAATAAAACAAGATTGGTTAATAAAGCAGGAGCCGCCGATGAAGATTAACGTTGAGTTCGATCTCACCCCCGATGAGTTTCGCCAGGCGTTGGGGTTGCCCGATGTTGAAGCGTTCCAGCAACATTTGCTTGATAACATTCAGCGGCAAATGGAGTCCGGGGTTGAAGGGTATGATCCCATGAGTCTGATGCGGCCCTTCCTGCAGCAGCCCATGATGCAGCAGGGCCTTTCTCAGGGGTTGTCCAACTTCGGCACCTATCAGCAGATGATGCTGGATATGTTGAAGCAGGCAGGGAACGCCAGTACCAGTAGCGGCGCCCCCGAAGAGGACAAAACTCAAAAAGGTAGCACGACAAGTACCAAGAGCACCGATGCCAACGCCAAGGCAACGGCATCTTCCCGTTCACGGGCAAAACGGAAAGCGGAGTGAACGGAAAGCAGCGTGATCTGTGAGGGTAATGTCGCCAGGGCACGACCAAAGCGGTAGAAGCCGTTTTCGTCTAGGTAGTTGCAACACACCCTGTCAAGGATTACTCTTTTTGCAGTGCAGCAATTTGCGTTTGTGTGAGTCACTCTCGGCTCATGCCAAGGAACGAAAAGAGGAGTAGACACCATGCAAGATAAAATGATGGACGCCTTCAACGCCCAAACCCGCCAGATGTTTGAGCCGATGCGCAAGATCAACTCGCTGATGCTCAACAACATGGAAAAGATGACCCAATATCAGCTGGAGGCGATGAAGCGCTACAGCCAGATGGGCACCGAACGCCTGCGTAACGCCACCGACATTCAGGATGCTGAAAGCCTGCGCGATTTCGGCACGCAGCAAGCAGCCATGATGAACGAGCTGTCGCAGCAAATGCAGGAAGACGCTCGCGTGATGAGCGAGATGAGCCTTGAATTCAAGGCAGAAATGGAAAAACTGTTTGGTGAAGCAGGCAAGCAAATGGCCGACCAGGCCAGCGCCGCGGCCAAAGGTGAGCAGCCCACCGCCAAGGGTGAGCAGCCCGCGAAAGCGAGCAGCCAATCATCGCGTAAAAGCTGATTGACCCGATTGATCGCGGCGCCCAAGGGCGCCGCGCCTATTTTGAGTCTTTGATTACCTGCCATCATACGGGTTGCGTATGGGTTGCGCGCCGGTAGAGGAGAATGAAGATGTCAGCAGAGTGGGAATTACCGCCCCATGGCCTGTCTCAAGAAGAGCTGGACGCCTGGAACGCTCAGCTAAAAGATATTGGTGAGCAGTATCAAGGTCTCATGCAGGATCTATTATCACGCATTGCGCCCAGCGAAGCGGCCGACTCCGTGTATAGCGATATGCGGGAAAGCTTTGAAGCCGGGGCGCAATCATTAATGCAGAACCCGACGCTATTATGGCAGACCCAGGCACGCCTGCTGCAGGACCAGTGGCTGCTATGGCAGCAGGGCATGCGGGCAATGGCCGGTGAAGAGGTATCGCCATTGGTCACGCCGGAGAAGGGTGACCGGCGGTTCAAGGATGAGGCCTGGACCCGGGAACCCCACTTCATGGCCATCATGCAGCAGTATCTGCTGTTTTCCCAGATGGTGGATGAGCTGGTGGATAGCCTGAGCGGCATGGACGAAACCCATAAGCGCAACCTGGCCTTTTACGCCCGCCAGGTGGTCAACGCCATGTCGCCGACCAACTTTGTATCGACAAACCCCGAGGTCATGCGTCGCACGCTGGAAACCAAGGGACAGAATCTGGTGGAAGGTCTTGAGCGGCTGCGCGAAGACCTGGCCAATTCCGCCGAAGGCATCAACGTCCGCATGACCGACCGCAGCGCCTTTGGCGTGGGCGAGAACATTGCTGTTACCCCGGGAGCGGTGGTGTATGAAAATGAGTTGATGCAGCTGATCCAGTACACGCCCACCACCGAAAAAACCTATAAAACACCGCTGCTGGTCGTGCCGCCGTGGATCAACAAGTACTACGTGCTTGATCTGCGCCAAGATAATTCAATGATGAAATGGCTGGTCGATCAGGGGCACACCGTGTTCCTGATCTCCTGGCGCAACCCGGGTCCGGAACAGCACGACATTACCTGGGCTGACTACATGCAACTGGGCCCGATCACCGCCATGGAAGCGATTGAAAAAGCCTGCGGCGAGAAGTCGGTCAATCTGTTGAGTTATTGCGTTGGCGGCACGCTTGCGGCATCAACCGTGGCCTATCTCACCAGCACGCGGCGTGGTCGCAAGGTCAAATCGGTGACCTACATGGCCACTTTGCAGGATTTTCGTGATCCCGGCGATATCGGCGTATTCCTCAATGAACGCGTCGTAGAGGGCATTGAAGAGAGCATGCAGTTGAAAGGTTATCTAGACGGGCGCTCGATGGCCTATACCTTTAACCTGCTGCGTGAAAACGATCTTTTCTGGTCGTTCTACATCAATAATTATCTGAAAGGTGAAACCCCGGCCGCCTTCGACCTGCTCTACTGGAACACGGACGGCACCAACCTGCCTGCCGGTACCCATGCCTGGTACCTGCGGCACATGTACCTGGAGAACAAGCTGGTGGAGCCCGGTGGTATCGAACTGGACGGGGTGAAGATCGATCTCAGAAAGATATCGGCGCCCAGCTATTTTGTGTCGGCCAAGGAAGACCATATCGCCAAGTGGAACAGCTCCTACTACGGTGCGCTGTTGCCCAAAGGGCCAGCCACCTTTGTGCTGGGTGGCTCGGGGCATATTGCCGGTATCGTCAACCCGCCGCATAAGCAAAAATATGGCTACTGGACGAACGATCAACTGCCTGAAAGCCATGACGCCTGGTTTGAGGGGGCGACCTTCAATGAAGGGTCGTGGTGGCCCCATTGGCAGGCCTGGATCACCGAAAATGGCTATGCGGACCCGGACCCGAAAAGAATGGTTGCCGCACGCCAGCCGGGTGAGGGCGAGTTAAGCGTGATCGAGCCCGCCCCCGGGCGCTATGTCAAAACCACGATTCCTGAGGTGTTGGGCGAAATACCTGAGTAGTCTACCGGTACGCCTTTTAAACCAAACGCCCTGCCCATTGGTAGGGCGTTTTTCATTGGGGCAGCCGTCGACTGACACGATGTCGCAGTCGGGTTGCACAAAGCCGCGATCCCGCTATGGTAACGATGCGTCAATAAAGCGTGTCGTCACCACGCGGCGGTGTCTTGCGTGCTTTATAATGGTCGACCGGTAAAGGGCCTGAACGGCCCCTTCCTTGAATGGAGAAATATCATGGTAAGCAATCTTTTCACGACTTCCAGGCGCTGGATAGGCGGTCTCGCGGTGGCCTTATTAACCGCTGGTCATGCCTACGCGCAGGACGTGCAGGTGACCGATGCGCGGGTAAGCTTGCTGCCCGGCGAGCAGCCGGGGGCCGGGTATTTTCAGCTCTATAACGCGGGTGACGAGGCAGTGATCCTGGTCGGTGCTGAAAGTGATGCCTTTGAAAACGTCGAGCTACATGTCAGCTCTGATCAAGACGGCATGGCGCATATGCACGCGGTTGAGCAGGTCGAGATTGCCCCGGGGGAGCGCTTTGCGTTTGCGCCCAAGGGGCATCACCTGATGCTGATCGGTCGCCAGGCAGCGCTGGAAGCCGGGGACGAAGTAGACGTGCGGCTGGAGTTCAGCGATGAGCAGCGCCTGTCCGTTACCTTTGACGTCGTATCGCCAGCGGCACTTTAAGTGTCTCTCATGCAGGAAACCTTCTATGTATAAAGGCTTGTTGGCGGTACTTGCGTCACTCTGGCTCGTCGGCTGCGTCGATACAAACTGGCGCACGGCAGAGACCCACGAGATCATGCCACCGCTGGATTTCTCGCTGGTCGATGAAAACGGTCAGGCGGTAGAGGCCGAGGATTACGCTGGCAAGGCGACACTCGTCTATTTCGGCTACACCTTCTGCCCCGATGTATGCCCGATTACGCTGGCGAGGCTGGCGGGCACCTTGAACCGGCTCGACGATGACGTGCGCGATGATCTCCAGGTGCTGTTCATTACCGTCGACCCTGCGCGCGATACTCCCGAGGTCGTCAAGCGTTATACCGGCGCCTTCGGCGACGAGTTTATCGGCATCACCGGTGAACGGGCGGAGATCGACGCGCTGACCAACCGCATGCGCGTGACCTACGAGTACGAAGCGCCCAACAAGCGCGGTGACTATATCGTTACCCATACCAGCGCGGTGTTCGCGTTTGATCGCGAGGGTGAGGCCCGGTTTCTGATCCGCGACAGCCATCCGATCGCTGACGCCGTTGCTGACATCAACCGGCTGGTGACGGAAGGCTAGTTTACTGGCAGGCGACGGAGAGACTACAGCGCGACTTATAGCGTTGTGACGCTATATCCAGGATCACTTCGTCGCTTTGCGTATCGTACATGAACGACGCGTAGCCACGGTCAGATGAGGCGGTACGGTACAGCCCACAAATGGTGTAGCCGTATTGCACTTTCTGCAGCTTGGCAAGCTCGATGCCACCGGGCGCATCGAGGGTTTGCGACAGGGCGCGCTGAATATCATCGTCGACATTGCTGTCGGATAATACCTGTCCGCCAAAAATGGCGCCGCCCAGCAGCAAGGCCAGGACCAGCGGAAGCGCGACGAGCAATACGAAGGGGCGAGATTTAAGCATGGCCATACCTGTAACGGCGTTGTCGACACCCGGCCGCGTACCGGCCGGAATGTCCATTTTACCGACGGCGAGCTTGCGGCACACCCACCAGCACCATCAGTGCGGCTATAAACCACACCGGCCAGCTACCCAGGCGGGTAAACGGCGTTAGCCCCTGGGTGGCGTAGAACTCGCCGGTGAGCGACGTGGTCTCGAACTGGGGGGCACGTTCGACGATGTGGCCCTGGGCATCAATGATCGCGGTAATGCCGTTGCTGGTAGCACGTAGCACGTAGCGGCCATTTTCCAGCGCTCTGAGCCGTGCCATCTGCAAGTGCTGGTGCGGGCCGATCGAGGCGCCAAACCAGGTGTCATTGGACAGCGTCATCAACACATCGCTGTCCCTGGCGCGGCTGGCCACCAACTGCGGGTAAATGATTTCATAGCAGATGGCATTGCCGATGCTGACCCCCGCGGCCTGCATTGGCGCCTGATCGGACTCGCCTTTGGTAAAGCTCGACATGGGCAAATTGAAAAAGTCGATGGCGCCGCGCAGCAGGCTTTCCAGCGGCAGGTATTCGCCGAAGGGCACCAAATGCTCTTTTTGATAGCTGCCCTCGACATCGCCCACGCCCACCACGCTGTTGAAGTAGCGCTCGTCGATATCGCGCTGGACGATGCCGGTCATCAGCG
Organism: Halomonas sp. G11; assembly: GCF_001663515.1. Taxonomy (NCBI): domain Bacteria; kingdom Pseudomonadati; phylum Pseudomonadota; class Gammaproteobacteria; order Oceanospirillales; family Halomonadaceae; genus Halomonas; species Halomonas sp. G11. The sequence continues at coordinate 97,670 of NZ_LYXG01000043.1, read as the reverse complement.
CCGTGTCGGGGGGCAGATTGCTTTGTACGCGCTCAAGCACCGGGCGTGCCTGGGTTTCCATCATGGGCAGGGCTGTTTCCGGCCACACAATCAGGTCAACGTCATCAGCGACGTCCCGGGTCAAATCGCTGTAGATGTTGGCGGCATTGCGCTGGCCTTCAGGGGTCCATTTTTCCAGCTGAGGAAGGTTGCCCTGCAGCAGTGCGACCCGCGTGGGTGTTTCGGCGGGTGTGGTCCATTGCGTAGGCAACGCCAGTGGTACCAGCCAGATAGCCGCCAGTGGTGCGAGCGTCCACCATTGACGGCGCAGCAGCAGCGCCGCGCCGAGTGCGCCACTGAGGGCAACCAGCAGCGATAGCAGATAAACACCGCCGATGGGTGCCCAGGCAGCCAGTGGCGAGTCCACATACCCTGACCCCAGCAATAACCAGGGAAACCCGGTGAATAGATAGGTGCGCAGGACTTCTCCCAGCACCCAGATACCGGCAAAGCTCACGAGCGCCAGTCGGGGACCGGTAAAGCGGCGGTAGAGCCATAGCGTGCCGGCGAAAAATAGGGCCAGTACGCAGACGAACAGGGCGGTGAGAAACAGCGCAAGCGGTACGCCGGTATAGCCGTAGTCATGAATCGATACGTAGACCCAGGAAGCACCACTGCCAAACAGCGCCACCCCGTAGAGCCACCCCTTGAGGGCCGCCTGGGCAGCGGTGAGCTGATGAGTGCCCGCGTACATCAGGCCTGCGGCCACCGGCCCCAACCACCATAGCTCAAATGGCGACGCCGTCAGCGTAGTGAAGCCGCCAGCCAGCAGTGCGGCGATTAGCTGTCGATACACAGCTGGGATGCTACCCATAGCGAGATATCCTTATGTCCGGGACGGGGTGAGGCGTGAAAGCTAGGTGTCGCTCTGCTCGTCGTCGCTGCTGTCAGGGCGATGTTCCCGGTAGGCCTCAAGCAGGCGGATGCGGCGGTTGTCGGCGTTGAGGACCTCAAAGCGCCAGCCGCCCAGGTGGGTATATTCGCCGCGTTGCGGCAGGTGGCCAAATTGCTGCATTACCAGCCCGCCGATGGTATCGAATTCATCGTCAGAGAACTGGGTGTCGAAGTGCTCGTTAAAGTCATCAATGGTGGTCAGCGCGCGGATGGCATAGTGCTTATTTTCCAGCTCGCGAATATCCTCTTCCTCGTCGGCGTCATGCTCATCTTCGATATTACCGACAATCTGCTCAAGAATATCCTCGATGGTAATAATGCCCGCCGTGCCACCGTACTCGTCGACCACAACCGCCATGTGGTTATGGGTATCGCGGAACTCTTTAAGCAGGCTGTTGAGCCGTTTGGATTCAGGAATGAACATCGCCGAGCGAACGATATCAGCCAGTTGAAACGCATCGCGTTCGGCCTGGGTCTGGGAAAGCAGCGGCAACAGATCCTTGACCAGCAAAATGCCTTTTACATCGTCAAGGTTTTCGCCAATCACTGGATAGCGCGAGTGGCCGGTCTCTTGGATGAGCGCCAGGTACTCTTCACTGGTCTGATCAAGGGTGATCGCCGAGATCTGCGAGCGGGGGATGAGGATTTCGCGAACCTGTTGGTCGCTGATTTCCAGTGCGCCTTCAATGATCATGATGGCGTCCTGGTCAAGCTTTAAACGCCCCGCCGCGTGGCGTAGAAATTCCAGTAACTCATCGCGGGAGCTGGGTTCGTCGTTGTCGCCCGAAAGGGCGCTAAAGAGTTTCTCGAGCCAGGATCGTTGATTGGCGTTGCTCGATCGGTCTTCGCTCATGCAGGTAATCTCTTGTTGACGGACTCAGGTAGCGTGATTCGAAAGGACGTTTTATCACTGACCAGGGGCGCGGTGCCAGTTCAACGTATGGGCCTTAAGTCTCATATGTCGCCAATATAGGGGTCGGTGATGCCCAAAGCGGCAAGCAGCTCACGTTCACATTGCTCCATCACCTCGGCGTCTTCCTCTTCAATGTGATCATAGCCCAACAAATGCAAGGTGCCATGGATCACCATATGGGCGTAATGGTGCTCGAGGGCTTTACGCTGCTCTTCAGCTTCTTTGACAACGACGGCATGGCAAATCACCAGGTCGCCGAGTAATGGCAGCGTTATGCCTGGTGGGTTCTCAAACGGAAACGACAGCACGTTGGTGGGCTTATCCTTGCCCCGATAATCGTAATTGAGTGACCGGCTTTCATCGGGATCGACAAAACGCACGGTCAGTTCCTGGCGTGGGTCATCGGGGTGTCGGGCAAGCACATCGCCCACCCAGCGGGTGAGCTGTGCCTGCGTCGGCAGGTGCTGATCGTCGATGGCCGCCTGGCGGTCGATCACGATGCCACTCATCGTGAGGTGTCCCCCTGGCCTTCGCGGCCCTGCAGGCGGGCTTCCCTCTCTTGCTGGCGGGCTTCCCGGCGGGCGCGCTCCTCGGCTTCCTGCTGGGACTCGAAGGCGTCGTAGGCTTCAATAATGCGCTGCACCAGCGGGTGGCGCACCACATCCTTGGCGGCAAAGTGGGTAACGCCAATCCCCGCGGTGTCTTTCAGCACGTCGAGCACCTGGATAAGGCCCGAGCGCTGCCCCTTGGGGAGGTCGACCTGGGTGACATCACCGGTAATCACCGCGGTGGAGCCAAAGCCGATACGCGTCAGGAACATTTTCATTTGTTCGGGCGTGGTGTTCTGGCTCTCGTCCAGGATGATATAGGCATTGTTGAGCGTCCTGCCGCGCATGTAAGCCAGCGGGGCAATTTCGATCACCTGGCGTTCGATCAGTTTGGCAACCTGCTCGAAGCCGATCATTTCGTAGAGCGCATCGTAGAGCGGGCGCAGGTAAGGATCGATTTTCTGGGCGAGATCGCCAGGCAGAAAGCCGAGCTTCTCACCGGCTTCCACCGCCGGACGGACCAGTAAAATACGCCGCACTGCCTGCTGGTTGAGTGCTTCCACTGCGGCGGCGACGGCCAGGTAGGTTTTACCGGTACCCGCCGGGCCAATGCCGAAGTTGATGTCGTGTTCGCGAATGCTGGTGACGTAGCGCTGCTGATTAAGGCCACGGGGCTTGATCATGGTACGTGGTGTACGCATGATCACTTCACCGCTATCGCCTTCCGTATCGCCGTCTTCCTCCTCCAGCGCTTCCAGGCCGGATTCCTGGAGAAACAGGTGGACCGTGTCGGCCGATACTTCTTCCGCCGCCGTTTCACGGTAGAGGTGTTCCAGCACGTTGGCAGCGGCTTTGATGCGATTGGCAGGCCCGGCCAGCTGGAACACATTGCCTCGGTTGCGCAGCGTTACGTCCAGGCGGCTTTCGATCAACTTCAGGTGCTCATCCTGCTGACCGCACAGGCTGGCAAGGCGCTGAGGGTCATTGGGTTCAAGGCTTAACGTGGTAATGCGATTGGCCTGAGGCGATGGCTGGCTCAAGAGTGAAAAACCTGTCGGTTGATGGGTGTCAATGTCAGCTTACTGCCCCAAGCGGTGTTGGGGCAATTACCTGGGATAAGCGATGTTCAATAACGCTCGGGGGAGGCGAGTTCGCCGCGCAGCGAATTGGGCAGGGCCTCGGTGATTTCCACGTCCACGAAGTAGCCGATCAGCTCGGTGGGGTTGGCGGCGCGGAAGTTGACCACCCGGTTATTTTCCGTGCGCCCGGACAGCTGGCCTGGGTCTTTTGGCGAAAAGCCGGTGACCAGGATGCGCTGGGTGGTGCCCACCATGCGACGGCTGATTTGTCCGGCCTGCTGGAGAATACGCGCCTGCAAGATCGCCAGACGTTCTTTCTTGACGCTTTCCGGTGTTTCATCCTCGAGGGCGGCGGCAGGCGTGCCGGGGCGCGCCGAGTAGACAAAGCTGAACGAGTGATCGAAGCCGATGCGATGGATCAGGTCCATCGTTGCTTCGAAATCCTCTTCGGTTTCGCCGGGGAAGCCGATAATGAAGTCGGAAGAAAAGCTGATGTCCGGGCGGTTGGCACGAATCCGCTCCATCTTTTCGATATAGGCCTCTGCCGTGTGGCCACGCTTCATCGCACTCAAGATGCGGTCCGAGCCCGATTGCACCGGCAGGTGCAGGTGGCTGACCAGCTCGGGGATATCGGCGTAGGCATCCACCAGGCTGTCAGTGAACTCAACCGGGTGGGAAGTAGTGAAGCGAATGCGGTCGATCCCCTCGACCGCCGCGACACAGGCAATCAGTTCGGCAAGGTCGATCTCATCGCCCAACTGGTTTTCACCCCGGTAGGCGTTGACGTTCTGGCCGAGAAGGTTGACTTCGCGCACGCCCTGGTCGGCGAGGTGAATGACCTCATCCATCACCGCTTCAAACGGCCGCGAGACTTCTTCGCCGCGGGTGTAGGGCACCACGCAGAAGGTGCAGTACTTCGAGCAGCCTTCCATGATCGATACAAAGGCGGTGGCACCGTCTGAAGTCGGCTTGGGCAGGTGGTCGAACTTCTCGATTTCCGGGAAGGTCACGTCCACCGCGGCAATTTGATTGTCGCGGCGTGCATCCAGCATGGACGGCACCCGGTGCAGTGTCTGCGGGCCAAACACCATGTCCACATGGGGCGCACGCTTGCGCAATGCTTCGCCTTCCTGGCTTGCAACGCAGCCACCGACGCCAATAACCAGATCAGGGTTGGCGTCCTTGAGTTTTTTCCAGCGTCCCAGTTGATGGAACACCTTTTCCTGCGCTTTTTCACGAATGGAGCAGGTGTTGAGAAGAATGACATCGGCTTCGCGCTCGTTATCGGTCAGTTCGAGCTGATGAGAAACGCCGAGCATGTCCGCCATACGGGAGGAGTCATACTCGTTCATTTGGCAGCCGTGCGTTTTGATGAAGAGCTTCTTCGCCATCGGTACCTGTCATCTATGGGTCGTCGGAAGGACGAGGGATGAATGAAGTGTCGTTGCGCCTGGGCGCGAATGATTGGGTGCATTATACGGACACAACCAACAGGCGGCTAGCGTTGACGCGGAATCGATGCTTGACCGTTACGTTTCTATCAGTATACTACGCACCGTGTTTGAGCAGTTCCCCGATAGCTCAGTTGGTAGAGCAAATGACTGTTAATCATTGGGTCGCAGGTTCGAGTCCTGCTCGGGGAGCCAATGAACTGATCTCAAATACGGCAATAACAGATTGTTCCTCGATAGCTCAGTTGGTAGAGCAAATGACTGTTAATCATTGGGTCGCAGGTTCGAGTCCTGCTCGAGGAGCCAAATTGCCCCGCAAGATATTTTCCTACCGTTCACGGTAGTCCTATTGTTCCCCGATAGCTCAGTTGGTAGAGCAAATGACTGTTAATCATTGGGTCGCAGGTTCGAGTCCTGCTCGGGGAGCCATCTAGCGTCTGTTTTCCCTCCTTCTATGACGCCAGCCGTTAATCGATTCCGCCTGTTCTTTCGTTAGTTCTTCTTTTGTTAGCTCTCTTTGACGCTGCTATTTAGGCGCCTGCTGCCTTGTGGTGCATGGGGTGTTTCTGCGTGGCTGCTTAACGCTTGGTGTCGGCGGCTTTGCCGTTAATCACGCCGGTGGCGTAAACTATCCGCATTATTGATCTGGTGGGAATAATCGTCTTGGGAAAATCCACTCCGTTGAACGCACTGCAGGTATTCAAGTGCCTGAGCGATGAAACGCGTCTGATGCTGGTGCTGCTGATTGCCCATGAGCAGTCGCTGTGCGTGTGTGAAATGACCTATGTGCTTGAAGAGTCCCAGCCCAAGGTGTCGCGCCATCTGGCGCAACTTCGCCAGTGCGGGCTGCTGGTGGACCAGCGGGACGGGCAGTGGGTGTATTACCAGCTGGCGCCGCAACTGCCGACTTGGACACGGCATATTATCGAGTCGGCACAGCAGGGCTGTACGGCCCAATTGGCCCGTTTGACACAGCGCCTGGCTGCCATGGGCGACCGGCCAACACGGCGAGCTGCGCTTTGCTAGTCGGCTAAAAACAGCGCCGGTGCCACTGGGGCACCGGCGCTGTTGAAGCCTTTCCTTTTGACGCTTATCCGCTTACCGATTGACGAACCGCTGGGTACTTTCCAGATGGGCGTAATCGAGCAGAACTTCGGCGGCTTCCAGCACGTGGGCACGCTCTACTGAGGTGGCATCATCCTCCTCGTCGGTATTGCCGTCTTCACTGTCGTTGTCGCTCAGCGCGGTGGCGTCGCGAGCATCGGTCCACTCTTCCAGTTCTTCAAGTCCCAGGGCACGACGCCGCTGGTTTTCCAGCGCCAGCTGCTCGGCTTCCTGAGCCTGGGTTTCACGCTCGCGCTGCTCACGATTCAGACTGACACTGGTATTCTGCTCGCGAAGCTCCCGGGACAACTCGGATTGCCGCTCCATGTAGCGGAAGTTGGGGTTGTCCTCCGCACGATTCTGGTGCGCCGACTGTAGCGCATCAAGGTAGCGTTCCGGTTCCCCGTACCGCCGGTACTGGACGTCCTGAACCGTGTCCCATTCCAGGGCGTGGTCCAGGCTGCTTTCGCCAATGCGCTCAGGGTCGATCAGGCTAGGGAACTCGATATCGGGTTCGACACCGCGGTTCTGGGTGCTCTCGCCGGAAATGCGATAGAACTTGGCACGGGTCAGCTTGATTTCGCCGTGGCTCAAATCGTTCAGCGTCTGCACCGTGCCTTTACCAAAGGTCTGGCTACCCATCACGATACCGCGGCCATAGTCCTGGATGGCGCCAGCGAGAATTTCTGACGCCGAGGCTGACAGCCGGTTCACCAGCACGCCCATTGGGCCATCGTAAAGCGTGCCAGCTTCACTGTCGCCGTAGAGGTTGATGCGCCCGTCAGCGTCGCGAACCTGAACGGTGGGGCCGCGGTCGATAAACAGGCCGATCAGCGAGTTGGCTTCCTGAAGTGCGCCGCCCCCGTTGTTACGCAGGTCGAGCACGATACCTTCCACATCCTGGCGTTTTAACTGCTCGATTTCCTTGGCGACGTCGCGGGTAGTACTGCGGTAGTCGTCCTCACCTGCCTGCCAGGCGTCGAAGTCGACATAAAAGGTGGGGATTTCGATCACCCCGAGGCGGTGAGTGGTGCCATCACGTTCGATATCAATCACTTCGCTCTGGGCGGCCTGATCTTCCAGGTCAACCGTATCGCGAGTGATTTCAACGGTTTGTGAGCGGGTCATGTCGACCGCCTGGGCGGGCACGACATCCAGTTTCACCACGGAACCTTTCGGGCCGCGAATCAGATCGACCACGTTGTCCAGGCGCATGCCAATCACGTTGACCATCTCGCCGTCTTCCTGGCCGACGCCAATAATCCGATCGGCGGGCTCCAGTACGCCGGCACGCTCGGCGGGGCCACCCGCAACCAGGCTGGAGACTTTGACATATTCGCCGTCGGATTGAAGCAGTGCACCGATGCCTTCAAGCGACAGACTCATTTGAATGTCGAACGATTCTCCCTGGCGGGGTGAGAGGTAGCTGGTGTGCGGATCAATGGTGCTGGTCACCGCGGCCATGATCAAACCAAAGACGTCTTCCGGTTCGGTTTGCTCCAGGCGGGAAAGCTGCCCTTCGTAGCGCTGGCGGAGATTCTCGACAATCTGTTCGTCGTCCTGGTCGCTCAAGGCAAGCGTCAGGGCATCATTTTTCAGCCGTTTTTGCCACAATGCATCCAGTTCGCGCTGACTCTCGGCCCAGGCGGCGTCCTCGCGGTCAAGCTCGAGGCGCTCGTTGCCGTCGAAGTTGAACGTCGTGTCGTCATCCAGGTGTTCAAGCAGCCATTCAACCCGGGCGGTATGGCGCTCGTTAAGGCGGTTGTAAAGGGCAAACGCCTCATCCAGGTCGCCGTCGAAAAGCGTATCGGCGAGGTCGGTTTCCAGGTGGCGATAGGGCTCAATGTCGCTGCTGAGCAGGTAGGCCCGTTGGCCATCCAGGATGTCCAGATAGCGGCCAAAGGCTTCTTGTGACCAGGCTTCGTCAAAGCTGACATCGGCGTAGTGGCCATAGCGAAGCGAATCGGCAATTTCGACCGCCGCCTGGCGCTGTTCTTCGGTCGGCTCCAGTTGCGCTATTGCCATCGGGCTGGTGACGACCAGCATGATGGTTAGGGCGACTGAGCGCGAAAGCGTTGCAAACAAGCTCATCAGTCAAGCTCTCCCGGATTTGTGTACACTCATGCTTTCCTAGACCCGCATCTGACCAATGAGTTGCGAAGGCCGAGGGAGCATTGTAGCAGGTCACCTGCTTTGCTGAGACTCAAACATGTCGGTAATGAGGATTTCCATGTCCGAAATATTCAACGTTGATCGCGTCACGCGGCTATGCGAGTTCTTGCGCCGGTCTCCCACCCCCTGGCACGCCACGCATGCCATGGCGGAGCGTCTGGAGCAGGCGGGCTTCGAGCGCCTGGAAGAGACCGCCAATTGGCAGCTGTCGCCCGGTCAGCGCTACTACGTGACACGCAACGATTCATCATTGATCGCCTTTCAATTGCCCAAAGAGGCGCTTCACAGCATGCGCATGCTGGGCGCTCACACCGATAGCCCCGGGCTGCGTTTAAAGCCCAATGCCACCCAGCATGCCGCCGGCTGGCTTCAGTTAGGGGTGCAGGTGTATGGCGGTGCTCTGCTGGCGCCGTGGTTTGACCGCGACCTGGGAATCGCGGGACGGGTGCATATCCGCCACGCCGATGGGCAACTGGAAAGTGTGCTGCTTAACGTCGATTGGCCGGTGGCGATGATTCCGAGCCTTGCGATTCACCTTGATCGGGACGTCAACGCCGGGCGTAGCATCAATCCTCAGACTCAGATGGCGCCTGTCTTGATGCAAAGCGATACTGAAAGGCTCGAGGATCTGCTGGCGCGCTGGCTGGAAGCCGAGCACGGCCTGCGGGCGGTCGACGTGGTGGATTTTGAACTGGGCTTTTACGACGTTCAACCGCCTTCGCTGGTGGGCGTCAACCAGGAACTGATCGCAAGCGCACGACTGGATAACCTGCTGTCGTGTTTTGTCGGCCTGGAAGCGTTGCTTGACTGCGATGGTCAGCAGGGCGCGCTGCTGGTCGCCAATGACCACGAAGAAGTCGGCAGTGCCAGCGCCTGCGGTGCTCAGGGACCGTTTCTGGGCGATGTGCTGAAGCGTATCAATGACCAAATGGGCAGAGGGAGTGAAAAGGGCAGCGACGAATCACTGATTCAACTGATCCAGTCATCGCTGATGATCTCCTGCGATAACGCCCACGGCCTGCACCCCAACTTTCGCGATAAACACGACGAGCAGCACGGGCCGACACTTAACGGCGGACCGGTCATCAAGATCAACGCCAGCCAGCGCTACGCGACCAACAGCGTGACCGGTGCGCTGTTCCGGGATATTTGTCGCGCGGCGGATGTGCCTGTCCAGTCGTTTGTGACCCGCTCGGACATGGGTTGCGGCAGCACCATCGGCCCGATCACCGCCACCGAAGTCGGCGTACCCACCATTGATGTGGGGCTGCCCCAGTGGGCAATGCACTCGGTACGCGAAACGGCGGGTACCCACGACGTCGAGCACCTTACCCGGGCGCTGGTCGGCTTTTTAAACCGCAAGGTGCTTAATTGAGCGTTCTGTCACCCACAAAAAAGCCCGCTGACAGGATCAGCGGGCTTTTGGGTATTCAGTGGTTGGTGGCTACGCCCTGATTTGAACAGGGGACCCCATCATTATGAGTGATGTGCTCTAACCAGCTGAGCTACGTAGCCATTCAACGGGGGCGAATATTACTCAGCGCGGCTGAGTCCGTCAAGTTTTTGTTGCGCAGCACGCGTGGGTGGCGATTATCTTTCATCGGGGCGCGTCAGGGGTAACCAATCGACCGATGCCCGGATAACATCCTGATAGTTACGGATACGCTGAACATAATGGACCGGCTCATAGCCCCGTGCGTAGCCGTGTTGCGTCTGCGGGTAGTAGCGCTTGTCGGCCTTGAGGGGCAGAACCTCTTTCATATCCGCCCAGGAGTTAGGGTCTTTGCCCAGTTCCCGGGCCAGTTTTTGCGCATCCAGCACATGGCCGCGGCCAATGTTGTAGCTTGCCAGGGCCAGGTAGGTGCGATCCGGCTCGGGCAGGGTGTCGGGAAGGCGCTCATGACGGTCGGCTAGATAGCGGGCGCCACCATTGATGGACGCGGCCGGGTTCAGGCGATTGTCGACGCCAAGGGATTGGGCCGTGTTCTGGGTCAGCATCATGATGCCACGTACACCGGTAGGGGAGACCGCTTGCGGGTCCCAGTGCGACTCCTGGTAGGCCAGCGCGGCGAGCAGGTCGGCTGGCATGCCAGTCTCATCCTGGGCTTCCAGGAAAAGGTCAAGGAAGTCAGGCAGGCGTTCGTCGATGCGACGGTTGAGCGCACGCAGGTCAACGAAGTCGAACTCGCTGATATAGGCATAGTAGCGCTGCTGCACCTCGTCGATGCTTTCCTGGCCTTCGGGGCTTGCCATCCATTGGTTGGCCATGTCGGCCAGGGCCTGTTGGTCGGCGGGCAGATACCAGCCCAGACGGTCGCCGCTGGTGAGGTTGATGGCCACTTCCAGGTGCGGAAAGTGGCGGCGCACCAACTGGACGATATTGGAGTCCGCAACGGTGCAGTCAATGCGCTTTTCGGCCACTTCGGTCAGTAATATCTCAGTGGTGCGCGGGTCTTCCTCGAAGTCGATGCCCGTATGCTGGTTGACCAGGCTCTGCAGCTTTTCGGCGTAGCTGGAATCTGCCGTGACCCGGATATCTATCCCGGCCATTTCCTCTACCTGTCGCGGCATGGGTCGCATGTCCCGGTGACAGACCAGTTGCTCGACGATATCGGTGTGGGTGGGGCCTCGGCGGAAGTCTTCATCCCGGGTGGGCAGGTGCGTCAGCCCAGCGGCGGCGAGCTGCTGCTCATCGCCTTGCAAGGACTGGAGTACTCCTGAGGTGGACTCGGCAAGTGTCCATTCAACCTCCCAATCGTTGGCGTCGGCGAACGCTTCCACAAGGTCGTGCTCGGGGCCCGCGGGATTTCCATGGCGATCAAGGTAATAGGTCGTGGCGCTGTTGCGGGTGACGACGTTAATCGATCCGCCCGGTTCCGGCGGATCGAGCTGTGTGATCGTCGGCTCGCTCTGGCCGCAGCCTGAAAGCATTGCCAGCGGTAGCAGCAAGCTGAAAATTACCCGATTGGATCGGGATGTATGACGGATCGTCCGGTCATCTGGGTAGAGGGGATAAGGCATGAATTAACCCTAGCAGGCTTCAGCGCTGCCAGGAAGGCAGCGCTTAAACGCTGGGTTATCGGTGGTGAGGGTGTACCGCTACCCTTGAGCGGTGACGTGCCGCAGGCTAGACATTGAAACGGAAATGCACCACGTCGCCGTCCTTGACGATGTATTCCTTGCCTTCCAGCCGCCATTTACCCGCGTCTTTGGCCCCTTGCTCGCCGCCCAGTGAGACAAAGTCGTCAAAGGCGATCACTTCGGCGCGAATAAAGCCTTTCTGGAAGTCGGTATGGATGGCGCCAGCGGCTTCCGGTGCGGTAGCCCCTTGTTTGACGGTCCAGGCGCGCACTTCCTTGACACCGGCCGTGAAGTAGGTCTGCAAGCCGAGCAACGCATAGCCAGCGCGAATCACGCGATCCAGGCCGGGTTCTTCCATCCCCATCTCGCTCAAGAACATCTCGCGTTCTTCGTCATCCAGCTCGGCGATTTCGGCTTCGATCTGGTTGCATACCGGCACCACGACAGCGCCTTCTTCCGCAGCGATTTCGTTGACGATATCGAGGTAGGGGTTATTGTCGAACCCGTCTTCATTGACGTTGGCAATGTACATGGTGGGCTTGAGCGTCAAAAAGCCAAAGCTTTTCACCTGAAGCTGTTCTTCTTCGCTCAAGCCAAAGCTGCGCAGCGGCATCCCTTCGGCGAGGTGCGGGTGAATTTTATCCAGTACGGCCTTGGTGGCAATGGCGTCTTTATCGCCGCCTTTGACAACGCGTACCAGGCGCTGGCTGGCTTTTTCGACGGTATCCAGATCGGCAAGCGCCAGTTCAAGGTTGATGGTTTCGATATCAGCGCGCGGGTCGACCTGATTGGAGACATGGATCACGTTGTCGTTATCGAAACAGCGCACCACGTGGGCGATAGCCTGCGTTTCGCGGATATTGGCCAGAAACTTGTTGCCTAGCCCTTCACCTTTTGAAGCACCTGCCACCAGGCCGGCAATATCGACAAACTCCATGGTGGTCGGCAGCACTTTCTGCGGTTTGACGATCTCGGCCAACGCATTGAGGCGCGGGTCGGGCATGGGAACGATCCCGACGTTGGGCTCGATGGTGCAGAAGGGGAAGTTTTCTGCATCAATACCGGACTTGGTGAGCGCATTGAAGAGTGTTGACTTGCCGACGTTGGGCAGGCCGACGATGCCGCAGTTAAAACCCATAAAGTGTTCCTGAAATAAAATGGTAGGCGAGAAATCAAAGGCCATTCTACGAGATCAGCCCGCTGCCAGCTACGGGGGCAGCGCTACAGCTTGAGGCTGTGCAACTGGTTCATGGCTTTGGCCCAGTCACCGGCCAGTGCCATGGGTAATGTCGCCTGGCATTCTTCGATCGCGCGTTCAATTGCCGCTTGTTCATCCTTGCCTGCGCGGCCCAGTACATAGTTGGTCACCTGGCGTGCGTCGCCCGGGTGGCCGACGCCAATCCGTACGCGGTGAAACTGCTTCTGGTTGCCGAGTGCGCTGGCGATATCGCGCAGCCCATTATGGCCGCCGTGGCCGCCACCGGTTTTATAACGCGCCTGACCTGCAGGCAGGTCGAGTTCGTCGTGGGCCACCAGCAGATTTTCCGGGGCAAGCTTGAAAAACTGGGTCAATGCCGCGACGGCAGCGCCGCTGCGATTCATGAAGGTGGCGGGCTTGAGGAGATGCACGTCCTGGTCGCCGATGCGTACCTTGGCATAGTGCCCAAGGAACTTCTTTTCCGGGCGCAATTCGCCATGCACGCTGCTGGCAATGGCATCGACCAGCCAAAAGCCGGCGTTATGGCGCGTTGCCGCATACTCCGGCCCAGGGTTGCCGAGTCCAATGATGGCCGTTACCTGGCTCATTTTCCACCTCCAAAAAATTTCCGGGAGAAATTTTTGACGCCGCGCCAGCGGCGGCCCGAGGGCGTCTGCCACGCATGGCAGGGCGCAAAAAAAATCAAGCGCCGAAGCGCTTGATCTTAACATTACGAAGGCCGTGCAGGCACGGCCAACGCTGACAGCTTACTCGGCGCTGTTGTCTTCTTCGCCGTCACTGCCGCTTTCGCTTTCACCACCTTCATCTTCGTCGTCTTCAGTCGCACGAACCTTCATCTTGGTGATGCTAAGAATCGCGTTGTCGTGATCTTCACCGTGAGACAGGTCAACTGAAGTGACGCCTGCCGGCAGGATCAGGTCTGACAGGTGCAGCGTGGTGCCGACCTCGGCATTGCTGATGTCAATTTCCAGGTAGTCAGGAAGATCTTTCGGCAAGCAGCTGATCGCCACTTCGTTGGCGAGAACGTGCAGTTCGCCGTCCTGGTCCTTGATGCCCACACACGCTTCTTCGCCAGTCACGTGCAGCGGCACGTTCATGGTGATTTCGTGGGTAGCGTCAACACGCAGGAAGTCGGCATGGGTCAGCAGCGGCTTGTAGGGGTGACGCTGAAGGTCACGTACCACCACCTGTTCTTCCTTGCCTTCAATCACGAGCGTGATGACCGAGGAGAAGAACGACTCGTCTTCAATCGCCTTGTAAAAAGCGGTTTTTTCGACGGCGATCGACTGTGCATCTTTGTTACCGCCGTAAACAACGGCCGGTACTTGTTCGTTCGCACGACGCAGGCGGCGGCTCGCACCTTTCCCCAGGTCGTTACGAACACTGGCTTTCAAGCTAAAATCAGACATGGAATTGCCTCTTGGTTTTGAGTAAGGAAACGCCGCCGTCCGCGACCAGACGACGACGTTCCCAGGAGCCCGTAAGCGGGCTGTGATGTCAGGCGATTAGTGGAACATCGCGCTGACAGATTCTTCGTTGCTGACGCGGCGGATGGCTTCCGCGATCAGGCCAGCTACGCTCAACTGACGAATTTTACCGCTCCGTCGCGCTGCGTCGGAAAGCGGGATGGTGTCGGTCACCACGACTTCGTCAAGTTCTGAGTTGGTGATATTGTCGACGGCAGGGCCGGATAATATCGGGTGCGTGGCGTAGGCGACGACGCGCTTGGCACCGTGATCTTTCAGTGCTTCACCGGCTTTGCACAGCGTACCGGCGGTGTCGATCATGTCGTCGACGACCACGCAGGTACGGCCTTCGATTTCACCGATGATGTGCATCACCTGGGCTTGGTTAGCCTGGGGGCGGCGCTTGTCGATGATGGCCAGGTCGGCATTGAGCTGTTTGGCGATGGCGCGGGCACGCACAACGCCGCCGACATCGGGGGATACCACCACCAGGTCGCTGTAGTTCTGGCGCTCGATGTCGTCGAGCAGGATCGGCGACCCGTAGACGTTATCCACCGGCACGTCGAAGAAACCCTGGATCTGGTCGGCGTGCAGGTCCATGGTCATGACGCGGTCAACCCCGGCCTTGACCATGATGTCGGCGACCACTTTGGCCGAGATGGGCACCCGTGCCGAACGCACCCGGCGGTCCTGGCGGGCATAGCCAAAGTAGGGCAGTACCGCCGTGATGCGCGTGGCTGAGGCGCGCCGCAGGGCGTCGACCATCAGGATCAGCTCCATCAGGTTGTCGTTAGTCGGCGCACAGGTGGACTGCAGGATGAAGACATCCTTACCGCGCACGTTCTCATTGATCTCGACCGCGATTTCACCGTCGCTGAATTGACCCACCGTGGCGTTACCCATACGGCTGTCCAAGCTCTCGGCAATTTTTTGAGCGAGTTCGGGATTGGCGTTCCCGGCGAAAACCATCAGTTTTGACACGCGCAGCCACCTTTGCAGTGTTGGGGTTCAGGGAGGAAAACGCTGGTCAGCGTTAGGCTGGCTGGGGTACCAGGATTCGAACCTGGGAATGCCGCTACCAAAAAGCGGTGCCTTACCACTTGGCGATACCCCAATAATAACCTAATGCGATGACCGGGCGATTCAGCAGCCCAAAGCATCATGTAGAGGAGAGGTGTTGAGTCCGCGAGCTACCCAGGCGGATCCGTGATGGCCCGCTGCTTCGGCAACTGCGTGTGCCGTCTGCGCATCTTCGAATGCTGCAAACACACAGGCGCCCGTGCCGGTTAACCGGCTTGGTGCATGCTGTGATAGCCAGTCTAGCGCTTGTGCAATGGCTGGATAGTGCTGTTTGACCACCGCTTCACAGTCATTGCGCCACTCCGACGCTCCCCCCTGCAGTGCGCGCGCCATAGTAATGGGGCGGCTGTCGCGTGTCAATTGCGGGTCCTGGAATACCGCCTGTGTCGAGACGCTGACACCGGGGTGAATGATCACAAACCAGGGGGTGTCGAGAGTCACCGGCGTGAGCTGCTCACCGACGCCCTCGGCCCAGGCGGTGTGGCCATGAACAAAGACAGGGACGTCAGCGCCCAGTCGAAGCCCAAGGGCGGCGAGTTCGTCAAGCGAGAACCCAAGCCGCCAGAGGGCGTTGAGGCCAACCAGCGTCGTGGCCGCATCGGAACTGCCGCCACCCACTCCGCCGCCCATGGGCAAGGTTTTGTCCAGGGCTAGCGTGGCGCCCAGATGGGTGCCGCTCGCCTGCTGCAGCAGCTTGGCAGCTCTTGCGATCAGGTTGTCGTCGTCGGCAACGCCTGGCACGCGGTTAGCCAGCTGAATCACGCCGTCATCGCGGGAAGTGAGTGTCAGCTGGTCGCATAGATCAATAATCTGAAACAGCGTTTGCAGACGATGGTAGCCGTCTTCACGGCGACCGGTAATATGCAGAAGCCGATTCAGCTTGGCGGGCGCAGGCAGCGTCAGGGTTGTCATAATTCTTGGCTTACTGGCCCTCTTCGCCTGTGGAGCGCCATTCGTTGACGACCAGGGTGATGCGGATGTCGTCGTAGTTCATCACCAGGCGGCGCGGTAGCCACATGCCTTCAAATTGCTCCCAGTCGCGATAATCGATTTCCCAGCCATCCTGGGTCAAATGACTGGGAAAGCCGAATTCGTCGGTTTCCATCTGGTAGTTGTCATCGTCGCCGG
Source organism: Halomonas sp. G11 (assembly GCF_001663515.1). Classification (NCBI taxonomy): domain Bacteria; kingdom Pseudomonadati; phylum Pseudomonadota; class Gammaproteobacteria; order Oceanospirillales; family Halomonadaceae; genus Halomonas; species Halomonas sp. G11. Next base: position 81,496 of record NZ_LYXG01000043.1, on the reverse strand, counting down.
GCAGGCCGCGTACCCAGTCGGGCATGGCGCTGACGGGCAGCGCCCAGCCGAGCTGTTCTTCCATGAGTGCTTCGGGGGTTTCGGCCTCGAAGCGGCCTTCGCTGTTGGACAAGGAAAAGCGCCCTTCGCGTCCTTCCAGCACGTTACGCCCACCGCCAAAAGGGCCGCTGATCAGCATGCGGAAATAGTAGGGGTGCTGGTTCCAGTCGAGGTTGGCGCTGGTGTTTTCTTCAGGGGTGCGCAACCCGGCCTTGCCCACCAGCGTCCAGCTGTCAAAGTCGTTTACCCGGTCTTCCTGGGCGTCCCAGTCGCCGACTTGACGGCCGCTTTCATCCTGGGGGGCTTGAGTGGCGCACCCGGCGAGCAATAAGGCCGCCGCGCCGGCCACAAGCCATGATGCCCGGCGCAAGGGATGGGGCGTTATATAAGTGGAAGCAATAGTGGGCATGTCGGACTCCTTGTCAGTTCATCGGTCAGCGGCTGTTGCGCACGAGTAAGCGCCGGTGACGTCTTAGGGGTGGTTTGCTGGGTCGAGTTCGGGATAGCGCTGTAGTAATCCATCAATCATCGGGTGGTCCTGGGTGCGCTGCCGCACGTCACGGATGATTTGGCGCGCTTCGTCGCTGCGCCCCAGGGCATGCAGCACCTCGGCAAGGTGGGCGGCAATTTCCTGGTCCGGCATGCGAGCATAGGCTTTTTCGAGCCAGGGGAGGGCTTTCTCGGCATCGCCCAGGCGGTAATATACCCAGCCAAGGCTGTCGAGCACCGCGGGGTTGTCACTGTCGAGCGCATAGGCGCGCTCGATCAGTTCGCGGGCTTCTTCCAGACGGCCGGGAAGGTCGAGGTCCGCCAGGGTATACCCCAGCGCATTGAGCGCCACGGCATTGTCGGGTTCGATGCGTAACACATGGCGCAGGTCTTCCTCCATTTGTTCAACATCGCCCATCTCCCAGGCGCGCATCGCGCGGAAATAAAGCAGGTCAGTATCGTCTGGCGTGCGTGTCAATTCACGGGTAAGAAGGGCGTTGGCATCATCGGTAAGGCCCAGATCGTCGAGTAGCTGTACTTCCAGCTTGACCAGTTCGCTGAAGTAGTCGTCGTGACGCATGCGCTCGACACGCAAAAAGGCGCGTGCGTCGATGAGCCGGTCGTCATCGATGAGCATTTGCGCCGCCGTGGCGCGAGCGGGCAGAAATTCCTCGCCGCTGTCGACCTGCCGGTAGTAAAGCAGGGCGTTGTCGGTGTCGCCTTTCGACTGGGCAATCACGCCCAGTAGATAGTAGGCCAGGTTGGGCGTATCGTCCCGGCCCATCAGCGGCTGTAGAAGGCGCTGTGCGGGGTCGGGATGGCCCTCATCCAGATAGAGCTGGGCAAGGGCGACCCGTAAGGCATCGCTGCCTGAGTGTCGATCGAGCAGGGCGTCAGTCTGCTGTTGGGCAGCATCGAGATTATCGAGTCGAATCTCGGCCTGCGCCAGCAGCAATAAAAAGCGCACATCATCGGGATTGTCCTGCAGGCCTCGCCGAGCCGCCTGGCGGGCCTTGCCGGGATTGCCGGTTTCAAGCGCCAGTTGACCTTCTATCAGCAGCAGGGAGGGGCGTTCGCTCAGGCCTGAGGCCTGGTCGAGGTAGTCACGAGCTTGTTCAGTGCGCCCGAGCGCCGCTTCCCAGAGCGCCGCTGCCAGCAGGGCATCGGCTTGTTGTGCCGGGTCGCTGGACGGGGCCTGATTCAAATGCTCGACAAGGCGGCTTAGCAGTCGATTGAGTGGGCCCTGTTCGGCGATGGCGGTTTCGGCAAAGCCGGTGAGTTCGCCATCCTGATTCGCCTCACTCAAGGCCAGGCGGCGCTCCAGGCTTTCCATCCAATCGCCCTGCTGCTGCGAAAGCGCGGCGAGAAGTCGATTGGGGGTGTCGGCCTGCGGGTTCAGGTTTTTCCAGCTCTGCGCCGCTTCTTCGATCAGGCTTTCGTCGTTGCTGAAACGGGCCGCAAAAGTGGCGCGCTCGGCCAGCGCTTCGGCCCCGTAGCGTCTGGCGGCTTCTAGGTAGCCCTGGCTGGCCCGCTTGAAGTCGCCGCGTTGCCCGGCAAACTCGGCTTGCAGCAGCGTGCTTAAACCAGCAGCGTCCAGCCCCTGCGTAACCGGCGGGGCGTTATCCATGGGATCGGCAGTTAATGAAAGCCGCTGGTCGTTGGCATTGGGCGACAGCTGGCAGCCACTCACGGATAGCGTGATGGCGGCCAGGGAAAACAGTAGCAGACGTAGTGGCATGCGGATCTCAATCAGTTGGCCGAGTGCCCAGCATAGCGGCTTGCCTGCCTGCGGCAAAGTGGTGTGCGCCAGATCATTCTGTGCTGTGATAAGATAGTACCTTTATCGTGCGGCGTTTAGCCCTCATATCTCTGCCCAGACTTGCCTGAGCAAGCCCAAATTGACGTGAAGACCGACACACTAGCGAAGACGCCTAACCCATGACGCTCCTTGCCCTGGGAATTAATCATCGCACCGCCAGCATCGCCGTGCGCGAACAGGTTGCCTTTACACCGGCGCAGCTCAATCATGCGCTGATGGAACTGCGTGCGCTACCGCAAATCAGCGAAGCGGCGGTACTGTCCACCTGTAACCGGACAGAACTGTATTGCGTGACTGACGCGGCGGGCGAGAAAGTCGTCCTTGACTGGCTGAGCCGCTTTCATCGGTTACAGGTCGATGAACTGACCCACTGTGCCTACCACTACCTGGATAACGAGGCGGTTCGCCACCTGATGCGCGTTGCCGTGGGGCTCGATTCCATGGTGCTTGGCGAGCCGCAGATTCTTGGTCAGCTCAAGGAAGCCTATCAGCAGGCCCGTGAAGCCCAAGGCTTGGGCAGCGAGCTGGAACGATTATTCCAGCATACGTTTGCCGTGGCCAAACAGGTGCGCACGGAAACCGGTATTGGCAAGAACCCGGTGTCAATCGCTTACGCTGCCGTCAGCATGGCCAGCCGGATTTTTGACGATTTTGGCCGCTCAAAAGCGCTGTTGATCGGGGCAGGTGAGACCATCGAGCTGGTCGCCCGGCACCTCCATGAAGCCGGGGTGCGAAAGCTGACGGTGGCCAACCGGACCCGTGAGCGCGCCGAGAAGGTATCAGCGCCCCTCGGCGGCACGGCGATCACCCTGCCGGAGATCCCGGCCGCGCTGGAGGAAGCGGATATCGTTATTTCCTCAACGGCGGCGCCGCTACCGATTCTCGGCAAGGGCATGGTCGAGCGCGCCCTTAAAAAACGGCGTCATCGCCCGGTGTTCATGGTCGATATTGCCGTACCTCGGGATATCGAGCCCGAAGTGGGGGATCTCGCCGATGTCTTCCTGTATACCGTCGATGACCTTGAAGAAGTCATTCAGGAAAACCGTCGGCATCGTCAGGTGGCCGCTGATCAGGCGGAGTCACTGATTGAGCATGGCGTTAGTGGCTGGCAGCATGAGCGTCGCATTCGCCACGGTGGCGAGCTTATTCGCGGTTATCGCCGCCACGGGGAGTCGCTGAGGGATGCCGCCCGAGATCAGGCCCTGGAGCGTCTGGCGCGTGGCGAGGACCCGACAAAGGTTGTCGAGCGTCTGGCCCACCAGTTGGCCAACCGGCTGATGCACCAGCCGACACAGACGCTGCGCGATGCGGCGTCTCAGGAAGATCACGCGCTATTGGAAGCGGCGCCGCGTCTGTTAATGCCGCCCAAGCCTGCCTTTGAGAAACCCTCGACATCGACGGCCAATCGCCAGAAGGATGATACGCCCGCATGAAAGAAACACTGCGCCAACGTTTAGATAGCTTTACCGACCGATTCGAAGAGCTGTCGATGCTGTTGTCTGACCCCGAGGTGATCCAGGATCAGCAGCGTTTTCGCGATTACTCCCGCGAATATGCCGAACTTGACGAACTGGTGGGGGCTTGGCAGCGCTATCGCCGTATCGAAAACGATATTGACGCAGCGCAGCAGCTCAGCCAGGACAGCGACCCCGAGATACGCGAACTCGCTGAGATGGAGATCGACGACGGGCGTGAGCAGCTGGACGCGTTAGATGCTGAGCTCAAGCGACTGCTGGTGCCCAAGGACCCTGATGATGGCCGTGGCGTCTACCTGGAAGTCCGCGCGGGGACGGGCGGCGATGAAGCCTCATTGTTTGCCGGCGACCTGTTTCGCATGTATTCCCGGTATGCCGAAAAACGCGGTTGGCGGGTGGAAGTGGTGAGCGCCAGCCACGGCGAACAGGGCGGGTATAAAGAAATTATTTCCCGGGTCAAGGGCGATGGCGTCTACGCCCGGCTGAAGTTTGAGTCGGGTGCCCACCGCGTCCAGCGCGTCCCCGCCACCGAATCCCAGGGGCGGATCCACACCTCGGCGTGCACCGTGGCCGTGATGCCTGAAGTCGACGATGTCGGCGATGTCGATATCAACGCCGGTGACTTGCGTGTCGATACCTTCCGCTCCAGCGGCGCGGGCGGCCAGCACGTCAATACCACCGACTCGGCGATTCGCATTACCCACTTGCCTACAGGGGTGGTCGTTGAGTGCCAGGAAGAGCGCAGCCAGCATAAAAACCGGGCCAAGGCGATGTCGCTGCTGGCGGCTAAGTTGAAGCAAAGCGCCCAGGACGCACAGCGCCAGGACCAGGCCGATACCCGTCGCTCGCTGGTGGGCTCGGGCGATCGCAGTGAGCGCATCCGCACCTATAACTTTCCCCAGGGGCGGATTACCGATCATCGCATCAACCTGACACTGTACAAGTTGACCGAAGTGGTGAGCGGCGAGCAGCTCGACGATGTGATCGACCCGCTGGTGCAAGAGTATCAGGCGGAGCAGTTATCTGCCTTGCAGGGTGCCTGATGACCCTGGATGCGTTGCTACGAAAGGCAACGGAGCGGCTGGCGAAGGCAGGCTCACCCAGTGCGCGGCTGGATGCCGAGGTATTGCTTGGGCATGCCATCGAGCGTGACCGCACCTGGCTGTATACCTGGGGCGATAAAGGCTGTTCAAAATGGCAACAGGCGCGGTTCGATGCGCTTGTAGCTGCCCGCGCCCAGGGCTACCCCGTGGCCTACCTGACCGGTGAGCGTGAATTCTGGGGCCTGCGCCTCATGACGTCGCCGGATACGCTGATTCCCAGGCCCGATACCGAAACGCTGGTGGCGTTGGCGTTACGCCGCGCGGCGCAACCTCAGGGCCGCTTGCTGGATATCGGCACAGGAACGGGGGCGATTGCTCTGGCGTTTGCCAGCGAACGGCCCGGTTGGCAGGTGACCGGCGTGGACCTGCTCCCCGCCGCCGTCGCGCTGGCGCAAACAAATGCCACACAGCTGGGCCTTGGCAATGCCCGTTTCCAGCAAAGTGACTGGTTCAGTGCCTTAGCTGCCCCGCCTGAGGGGGCGGCTTTCGACGTGATTGTCGCCAATCCGCCGTATATAGCGGCGGATGATCCGCATTTAAAACGGGGAGACGTGCGTTTTGAGCCAGCGTCTGCCCTGGTGGCCGACGCCGATGGCTTGGCAGATCTGCTGTACCTTATCGTCACGGCGAGGGCTTACCTGGCCGATTCGGGGTGGCTGATGCTTGAACATGGCCATGGTCAAGCTGCCGAACTTCGCGAGGCCATGCGGGTAGCGGGCTATCAAAACGTTGAAACGGTTCGCGACCTGGGAGGCCATGAACGCGTTACGCTAGGTTTTTTTAACGACTGACTGATTCTTCAGCAATGGATCCTGCCATGAAAGCAAAAAACAAAACGCTGGACCGTATCGATCTAAAAATTCTGCGCTGTCTGCAGGAAAACGCGCGAATTTCGTATGTGGATCTGGCCACCGAGGTGGGGCTTTCGACCACCCCCTGTCTGGAGCGGGTAAAGCGTCTTGAAAAGGCCGGCATCATTCGTGGCTATCAAGCGATTCTCGATCCTCAGGCGCTCAAGGCGAATCTACTGGTGTTTGTCGAGATCAGCCTTGAAACCCAGTCGCCCGCCGTTTTCGATGAATTTCGACGCGCAGTGAAAAAGCTGCCGCAGATTCAGGAATGCCACCTGGTCTCAGGGCAGTTTGATTACATTTTAAAATGCCGTATTCCCGAAATGTCGGCGTATCGCCAACTGCTTGGTGATGTCGTCCTGACCCTGCCAGGCGTCAAGGAGTCGAAGAGTTACGTGGTCATGGAGGAGGTGAAAGAAAGCTTCAGCCTGCATGTACCTGAGTTTGAGGATTTCGAGGAAAAGTAGCCCATGATGGATGATCCCGCGCTGCTGCGCTATAGCCGTCAGATCATGTTGCCAGAGGTGGATATCGACGGTCAGGAGCGGCTGATCGGTAGCCATGCGCTGATTATCGGGGCCGGTGGGTTAGGGTCGCCGGCGGCGCTGTATCTGGCGGCGGCGGGGGTCGGGCATATCACCCTGGTTGATGCGGATAGCGTTGAGCTTTCCAATCTGCAGCGTCAAATTGCCCACCAGCAGGCGAGTATCGGTCATAACAAGGCCGATTCGGCCAAGGCCAGTATGCAGGCGCTCAACCCTGAGTGCCGGGTCAGTACGGTCGTGGAGCACGCCCAGGGTGAACTGCTCGAGCGGTTGGTCGCCACCGCCGATGTGGTGCTTGACTGCACGGATCGCTTTTCCAGCCGTTATGCCATCAATGCCGCCTCACAAAAAGCCAGGGTGCCGCTGGTATCCGGGGCTGCGATTCGTTTTTCAGGGCAACTGGCGGTATTTGATCCGCGTCAGCCCGATGCGCCCTGTTACGCCTGTTTGTACCCACCCGATGGGCAAGGCGACGATGCGTTGAGCTGTGCAGAAAGCGGCGTGATGGCCCCCCTGGTCGGCGTGATCGGCTGTTTCCAGGCCGTCGAAGCGTTCAAGCTGCTCAGTGGTGCTGGCAAGGCCCACCAGGGGCTATCGCTTTTCGAGGCGCTAAGCGGCCACTGGCGGCACTTTAACGTCCCCAGGGATCCTGCCTGCCCGGTGTGCGCGCCTGCCCGTTAAGGGGTGTCGGTTTCTTCTTTTGTGGCGGTGCCGTCAGTCGGAAGGCTGGCTTTCTGCGAGTCCTCCTGTGGCGTTGACGTCTCGTGCTTCCCCTTGCTGTTGACGCCCTTTGACGGTGGCGCTGAAAAGACGCTGGTGAAAATGTCGTTATCCGGATTCATGTCGATGCTGCCATGAAAGACGCTGCCGTCCTCCAGTACCAGGCAGGGAGTGGTAAGGGTGCCGGTCACGTACGCCCCGTCATGCACCGTTATCTTATGCAGGGCAACCAGGTTGCCGTCCACGCTACCCGAAACACGCAAGGTATGCGCGTAGGCGTCGCCACTGAGGCTGCCATTTTTGCCCAGTGTCACGGTGTGCTGTTTGCAGGTCACGACGCCAGTGATCTGGCCTTCGATGGTAATGTCTTCGTCGCTATTGATATCGCCATGAACCTGCGTATTACTGCCGATCACCGAGGTGCTTTGCCGTGATGTGGTGGGCAGATTGAGGGTCTCCTCCGGCATTGCCTGTTGCGTGTCCGTCGTGCTGTGTGGCGCAGTGGGTGGTTTGGTTTTACTGAACATGCGATATACCTGTTGGGGTTGAGAGCGGTTGCCATGGCGGCAATAGCAACATGATGGCTGTGTTTCATGCGATATTGTTAATTTACGCTGAACATTGTTAAGTCAAAGCGCAAAGATACCGCGCAACTCGCCTTGTATTCTTGACGTTAGCTTATCAGCTTGGGTCTATAACATTGACGCTGAATGAAAAGCAGGGGCATCGTATCTCATGGGTATTGAAACATGGCTGATTTTGCTTGGCGTTGCGGTAATGACGTTGATTATTGTGGATGGTAGGCGTAAAAAACTGAAAAAACGGGCAGCGAAAATGGATGACGCCTCAAGGGTAAGCGCTCGAACCGACGACGCAGCAGCCGTTGATAGTGCGCTGACCCTGCCTGCTTTGTCTGATGCCCTCGCGCCCTCTGACGAGCCGCCCCGTCGCGACGGTTGTGTATCGCTTGAGGCCCCCGGCAGAGAGGGAAGTTATCTGGGGGTGGCGACGCAGATAGCGGGTAACATCATTGCCAATGAAAGCGTGTCGATTAAAGGGCGCGTCGTGGGGTCTGTGATTGCCAGGCATCAACTGATTCAACTGGGCGCCAGCAGTGTGGTCAGCGCTGACCTGGAAGGAGGTCATGTCTGTATCGATGGCCACCTGGACGGCGACGTCCATGCCAGTGAGAGATTGACCCTGATGCCGAGTGCCAAGGTGCGTGGTGCGATGTCAACGAACCGCTTTGAATGTCATTCCGGTGCAAATCTCACAGGTACCGTCGCAGACTGTCAGCCCACGGGCAGGCGAGCATAAAAAAGCCCGCTAGGCAGCGGGCACGACGTCAATATACTCAACGTCAAAGGGAACCTATCCACCCATGTCGTTAGCGACTACCCGTGGATCGGTCAGGGGACTTTGAGGCGGGGGCCTAGAGACGGATCAGGTAGTCAAAGGCGCCCAGTGATGCCTTGGCGCCTTCGCCCATGGCAATAACGATCTGCTTGTAAGGCACGGTGGTGACGTCCCCGGCGGCAAAAACACCCGGCACCGATGTCATGCCGTGCGCATCGACGATGATTTCACCACGTGGGCTCATCTCGACGGGCGAGTCCTTAAGCCACTCGGTGTTGGGCACCAGGCCAATCTGCACAAAAATGCCTTCCAGCGTGACGTGCTTGATTTCGTCGTTGGTGCGGTCCTTGTAGGTCAAGCCATTCACGCGGCTACCGTCGCCGGTCACTTCGGTGGTCTGGGCGTTGAGGATGATATCCACGTTGGGCAGGCTCTTGAGCTTTTTCTGCAGGACGGCGTCGGCGCGCATTTCGCCCATGAACTCGATCAGCGTCACGTGCCCGACAATGCCTGCCAGGTCAATCGCGGCCTCTACGCCGGAATTACCACCGCCAATCACGGCGACATGCTTGCCCTTGAACAATGGACCGTCGCAGTGCGGGCAGTACGCCACGCCTTTGTTACGGTAGGTCTGCTCGCCAGGCACGTTCATTTCACGCCAGCGCGCGCCGGTGGCCAATACCAGCGTCTTGCTTTTAAGCGTGGCGCCGGACGCCAATGTCACTTCATGCAGACCACCTTGCGTATCGGCCGCTTTTAGCGAAGTGGCGCGCTGCAGGTTCATCACGTCCACTTCGTAATCCTTGACGTGTTCTTCGAGCGCGCTGACCAGCTTGGGCCCTTCGGTGTGCGATACCGAGATGAAGTTTTCAATGCCCATGGTGTCGGCCACCTGACCGCCGAAGCGTTCGGCCGCGATGCCGGTATGGATGCCTTTGCGCGCCGAGTAAATGGCGGCCGCGGCGCCGGCCGGCCCACCGCCAATCACCAGGGTGTCAAAGGCCGCTTTTTCGCTGAGTTTTTTCGCCTCGCGTTCGGCGGCCCCGGTATCCACCTTGGCAAGAATTTGCTCAAGGGTCATGCGACCTTGATCAAATGGCTTGCCATTGAGGTAGATGCTGGGCACCGACATGATCTCGCGGTCTTCCACCTCGTCCTGGAACAGAGCGCCGTCGATGGCAACGTGGCGAATATTGGGGTTGAAAATCGCCATCAGGTTGAGTGCCTGGACAACATCGGGGCAGTTCTGGCAAGACAGCGAATAGTAGGTTTCAAAGACCATTTCCTGATCGAGCGCGCGGATCTGGTCGAGGACATCGTCACTGGTCTTGGGCGGGTGTCCGCCAACCTGCAGCAGGGCCAGGACGAGGGAGGTGAACTCGTGGCCCATGGGGATGCCCGCAAACACGACGCCAGTGTCTTCGCCGGGCCGGGTAATGGCGAAAGACGGTGTGCGCGGATTGTTGCCTTCCGTCGACAGGGTGATCTTGTCGCTCAAGCCGCTAATGTCTTGTAGCAGGTTGAGTAATTCCTTTGATTTATCACCGTCATCCAGCGAGGCGACAAGCTCAAGCGGATGCGTTACTTTTTCCAAATACGCTTTTAGCTGATCTTTTAAATTGGCGTCGAGCATGATCGAAACAACCTCTTGGCTTGCAAAGGTATATGACGGTAACTGGGTCGTCGTTCCAGGGGTATCAGACGACGGCACCCGGGTGATGCCCGGGTGCCTGTCGAAAACTAACGCGTTGTGGCGTAGTGATGACTTAGTTAATAGCGTTAGATCTTGCCGACCAGATCCAGCGATGGTGCGAGGGTCTCTTCGCCTTCTTTCCACTTGGCAGGGCAGACTTCGTTGGGGTTGGCGCGCACGTACTGTGCGGCTTTCACCTTGCGCAGCAGCTCTTCGGCGTTGCGGCCAATGTTGCCCGCATTGATTTCAACGATCTGGATCTTGCCGTCGGGGTCGATAACAAAGGTGCCGCGCTCGGCGAGGCCCGCGTCTTCAATCAGAACTTCAAAGTTGCGTGAAATACGCAGCGTTGGGTCGGCAATCATGGGGAACTGCAGCTTGCCGATGGTCTCGGAGCTGTCGTGCCATGCCTTGTGGGTAAAGTGCGTATCGGTCGAGACGCTGTAAATTTCGACACCCAGTTTCTTGAACTCTTCATAGTTGTCTGCCAGATCGCCAAGCTCGGTTGGGCAAACAAAGGTAAAGTCGGCTGGATAGAAGAAGAAGATGCTCCACTGACCTTGTAGATCGGCGTCAGAAACGTCAACGAATTCTCCGTTCAAGTAAGCGGTTGCGTTGAACGGTTTAACTTCAGAATTGATCAAAGACATCTATAACATCTCCATCAGCAGCGAATGACAGTAAAAAAATCTTGATGCTTAGACTAAGGGCTAAGTCATAGCTGATGAAATTGGAAAAAAACATCGAACAGATAGGAAGAGACTATTGATAAAGCTCGCATACATGCACGCTGAGTATTGCGCTACGCTGGGGTAGACACTGGCTGCCTGTGGACATAATACTTTTTTTTGCATTGTCTTGCGGTAGCGGGCTCCGCGCCGCAAAATTCGCACGGCCAGTCGCTCAGTGGCGAACGGGCAAGGTTAAAACCTTACTTGAGTTTATCGTTGGTTTCACTAAGGAGCAGGGTAATGGGGAACATCCACAAACTTTCCAGGGCCGTTGCGGCCATTTCACTTGCCGCAACGGCAACCACTGTTAATGCCGATGAAGTCCGGGTATACAACTGGTCCGACTATATTGCACCCGACACATTGGAAAAGTTCACGGAACGCACTGGCATCGACGTTACCTACGACGTATTTGACAGCAATGAAATACTCGATGCGGCATTGCTTTCGGGCCGGTCCGGCTACGATGTGGTGGTGCCGTCCACCTACTACCTCACGCGGCAGATGAAAGCCGGTGTGTATCAACCCCTGGATCACGACAAGATTCCCAATTTAAAGCACTTGAATCCGGCGCTGATGGAGAACCTGGAAGCGGTCGATCCGGGTAGCGAGTACTCGGTGCCGTATATGTGGGGAACCAATGGTATTGGTTACAACGTTGATCGCGTCGAAGAAATTCTAGGCGAAGACGCCCCGGTCGACAGTTGGGCCTTGCTGTTTGACCCTGAAATCACCGGACAACTCAGCGAGGCCGGTTGCGGGCTGTCGATGCTGGATTCCGGTGATGAAATGCTGTCGCCCGCGATGGTTTATCTGGGCCTGGACCCGACGAATGAAAGCCGCGAAGACCTTGAAGCAGCAGGTGAGTTACTCGCCAAAGTGCGTGATGACATTACCTACTTCCACTCGTCTCGCTATGTGTCGGACCTGGCCAACGGCGACATCTGTGTGGCGGCCGGTTACTCAGGTGATATTTTCCAGGCGGCCGACCGGGCTGAAGAAGCCGGGCGTGACTTCGAAATTGCCTACAGCATCCCCAAAGAGGGCGCGGCTCTGTGGTTTGACATGATGGCGATTCCCGCCGATGCGCCCAATCCCGATAACGCCCATGCCTTCATCAACTTTATTCTTGATCCGCAAATCGCCGCCGAAATAACCGAGTACGTGCGTTATGCCAACCCCAACGCTGCAGCGGATGAATACCTTTCAGATGAGATTCTCAACGATCCCGCCATCTACCCTGATACTGACGTGATGGATAACCTCTACGTGCAGGTTGAAAAGCCTCAGGACATCCAGCGCGCTCGCACTCGTATCTGGAACCGCGTAAAATCCGGCCGCTAAGATACGTTCATCCGACGGCGAGCCCAGGCATCTACAGGATTGGCCTGGGCTCGCTGTTCGTTTTTTGAATGCCCGCTGTCTGCGGGCCTTTTGATGGGAGTGGCGAATGGTGACTACGCCGCTATCGAACGACGCGTCATCCAATCTTCCTGCCAATGCCGCTGCAATGCGCGCCCTGGGCAAAGCCCCACGGTTCGCGGACGACATCGTGCTGGAGGTGAAGCGGTTAAGTAAACGCTTTGATGACGCCTTGGCGGTAGATGACGTCAATCTGCAGGTAAAGCGCGGTGAGATTTTTGCCTTGCTGGGTGGCTCTGGCTCCGGCAAGTCAACGCTGCTACGCATGTTGGCGGGGTTTGAAACGCCCACCGAGGGACGTATCTTGTTGGGCGGCGACGATATTACCGCCATGCCGCCGCACAAGCGGCCCATCAACATGATGTTTCAATCCTATGCGCTGTTTCCGCACTTGACCGTGGCCCAGAACATCGCCTTTGGGCTAAAGCAGGACAAACTGCCCAAGGCGGATATCGAGGCGCGGGTCGCGCATATGCTCAAGCTGGTGCACATGGAGCGTTTTGCCAAGCGCAAGCCACACCAGCTTTCCGGCGGCCAGCGCCAGCGCGTGGCACTTGCCCGCTCGCTGGCCAAACGCCCCAAGCTGTTGCTGCTTGATGAGCCGATGGGGGCGCTGGACAAGAAACTGCGTACCGAAATGCAGTTGGAAGTGGTCGAGATCATCGAGCAGGTCGGGGTGACCTGCATCATGGTCACCCACGATCAGGAAGAAGCCATGACCATGGCCGACCGCGTGGCGATCATGGCCGACGGCTGGATCGAGCAGGTAGGCTCGCCGATCGATGTCTACGAAAGCCCGGTCAGCCGCATGGTGGCCGAATTTGTCGGCACGGTGAATCTGTTTGAAGGTGAAATCGTCGAAGACGCCGCCGACCACTGTAAAATCGTCTCGCCGCTGCTCGAACGGCCGATCTATATCGACCACGGCATAACCACCCAGGCCGTGGACCGGCGGGTGTGGGCCGCGCTTCGGCCCGAGAAAATCTGGCTGACCCGCGAATGCCCATCCACTGCCTGTAACTGGAGCGCAGGCAAGGTGGAAGATATCGCCTATCTGGGTGGCTTTTCGCTTTATTACGTGCGCACCCCCAGTGGTCAGCTCATCAAGGTCAGCATGGCCAATACCGAGCGTCGCGGTGACCGGCCCACCTGGGAAGACCAGGTGTATGTGTACTGGGAAGATCATAGCGCCATGGTGCTGAACCGTTAACATGCGCACCTTACTCGTCTATGGAAAGTGCCTTGAAAAGTGCCTTTTGCGGTGGATGCTCAGGAGACCGTCTGAATGATGCCTGCTCGATTTTCCGCCACGCTGAAACGCCTTCAACTGGGGCGGCGTGCGGTTATTGCGTTGCCACTTGTGTGGCTGACGCTATTCTTTCTGCTGCCCTTTGCGCTTGTGCTGAAAATCAGTTTCTCGGAGGCGGCCATCGCGGTGCCGCCCTACGGGCCCTTGGTCGAGGTCGTCGACCAAACCCTGAATATTGCCCTCAACCTAGGCAACTACCTGTTTCTGGCATCGGATTCGCTGTATGCGGCGGCGTATTGGGGGTCGCTGAAAACCGCCTTCATCTCGACCCTGGCCTGCCTGTTGATCGGTTATCCCATGGCCTACGCCATGGCGCGAGCGAGTGCGCGCTGGCAGATGATTTTGTTGCTGCTGGTGATGCTGCCATCCTGGACGTCGTTTCTGATCCGGATCTATGCCTGGATGGGCATCCTCGGCAACAGTGGCTTACTGAATAATCTGCTGATAGGCATAGGGCTGATCGACGCTCCCCTGCGGATGATGAATACCCAGTTCGCGGTGATTATCGGGATTGTCTACGCCTACCTGCCGTTCATGGTGCTGCCGCTTTACGCCCATCTGACCCGGCTGGACAATGCGCTGCTCGAGGCAGCGTCGGACCTCGGCTCACGCAAGCTGAACACCTTCATCAAGGTGACACTACCGCTGTCCATGGGGGGGATCATTGCCGGTTCGATGCTGGTGTTCATTCCCGCCGTCGGTGAGTTTGTGATCCCTGAACTGCTGGGCGGGCCGGATACCTTGATGATCGGCAAGGTGCTCTGGGAAGAGTTCTTCAACAACCGTGACTGGCCCGTGGCCTCGGCGCTTGCCATGGTCATGTTGCTGCTGTTGTTGATCCCGATCGTCTGGTTCCACCGTCATCAGTCACGGGGGTTGAACGAATGAGCCTTGCCAAGCCTCGTCTCCGCTTTAGCAGCGTCATGCTGGTCCTTGGGCTGCTCTTCCTGTATGTACCGATGCTGGTGCTGGTGGTGTACTCGTTCAACGCCTCCCAACTGGTGACCGTTTGGGCGGGGTTTTCTACCCAATGGTACGGGGAGCTGTTTCGCGATGAGCAAATCCTTTCAGCCATATGGATGAGCCTGCGCATTGCCTTTTTCTCCGCCAGCATGGCGGTATGCCTGGGGACTGTCGCGGCGTTTGTGATGACCCGCTATGGGCAATTTCGCGGCAAAACGGCGCTTTCCACCATGATCACCGCCCCCCTGGTAATGCCGGAGGTGATCACCGGACTGTCGCTATTGCTGCTGTTCGTGCAAATGGCCCAGATCACCGGCTGGCCCGCCGACCGGGGGATGGCGACCATCTGGATTGCGCATACCACCTTCTGCAGTGCTTACGTGGCCGTGGTGGTGGCAGCTCGCCTGCGTGAGATTGATCGGTCCATCGAGGAGGCCGCGATGGACCTGGGGTCGCCACCGATGAAAACCTTTTTCTGCGTGACGCTGCCGGTGATCGCACCAGCGCTGGTGGCCGGTTGGCTGTTGGCCTTTACGCTGTCGCTGGACGACCTGGTGATTGCCAGCTTTGTATCGGGGCCTGGGGCCAATACGCTGCCAATGGTGGTGTTTTCGTCGGTGCGAATGGGGGTATCACCCAAGATCAATGCGCTGGCAACGCTGATCATTTTAGCGGTATCGCTGGCAACGCTGCTGGCGTGGTATATCATGCGGCGCAACGAGGCCAAGCGTCAGCAGGTGTTGAAAGCGTCAGGTTAGAGCACATCGTCATCGCTGCCCAGACTGACGCTTTCCAGCTCGCCGGTGACCAGCGATACCTCGATAGCCAGTTGGATAGGCGCACAGCACTGGTGGCAATCCTCCCAGGTAACATGACTGCCCTGTGAAGGATCAATCAATAGTGTTAACAAGGTATCGCAGTAGGGGCAGTAGGCGTCATACTCTACTAAGGTATCTTCTTGCATGGTGCGATCCTTTTGACAGTGGCACTTTAGTGTAGCAGCCGTGTCACCGAGAGGCATTGCCGCATGCAATCAGTCAGGCTAAACGCCGTTTTATAACGCAATGGAGAGCAGCGATGAAGTTACGACAGCTGGCCGTAGTGGCCCTGGTGGCCTTGCCGGTAGCCGCATGGGCGGAAACACCCAACATAACGCCCGGGTCATGGGAATTTGTCAGTACCACCACCGTGAGCGGCGACATGCCAATTCCTGACCAGACCGACACCGAACAGCAGTGCATCACCCAGGAAGACCTGGAAGATGCCGATCTGGGCTTTATCGAGGAAGAAGAAGGCTGCGAACTGCTCGATCAGGACACCAGTGCCGACGGCCTTTCCTACAGCATGGTTTGCCGGGCTGACGGCGGCGAAGCCAACATTGATGGGGATATGCAGTTCATGGGTGAGCGCATCGAAGGCTCCGTTGATATCATGACGCAGTCGCCCATGGGCGAGCTGAACATGCAGACCCAGATTGAGGGCCAGCGCCTGGGCGATTGTTAAGCTTAGCTTGGCGGGTAATGCATAAGAGGGCGCACCACCAGGTGCGCCCTTTTTGCTGATTGGCAACAGAAATGTATAGATGCCGCGCCTTGGTTAGCGTTCCGGTGGCGACTGGGCGATTTCATGCTCCAGTCGGCGTTTGACGGCGCCTGGCGAGCCACTGTGTCGAGACAGTAAATCGTAGGCGACCGGCACTACAAACAGCGTGAACAGTGTGGCCGCCCCCACGCCGGCCATGATGACAATACCAATCACATAGCGCGACTCGGCACCCGGGCCGCTCGAGACGATCAGGGGAACCGCCCCTGCCATGGTGGTGATCGCGGTCATTAGAATCGGCCGCAGTCGGGTGACCGAGGCTTCTATGAGGGCGTCACGGAATGCCTTGCCCTCATCGCGCAACTGATTGGCGAACTCGACGATCAGTATGCCGTTTTTAGCGGCGAGGCCAATCAGCAGTACCAGCCCCACCTGGCTGTAAATATTCAGCGATTGGCCGGTTAACCATAGCGCCAGCAAGGCGCCGCTCATGGCAAGGGGTACCGTGAGCATGATGACCAGGGGGTGAATGAAGCTTTCAAACTGGGCGGCCAATACCAGAAAGACCACCAGTGCGCCCAGCACCAGCAGGAAGGTGGTGGCGCCGCTGGCGTCCTGGAAATCCCGTGATGCCCCGGCAACATTGGTCTGTGCCTCTTCGGGCAGCAGTGAGTCGGCGCTTTGCTCCAGGTAATCCAGGGCTTCGCCAAGAGGATAGCCATCCGCGAGGTTGGCCTCGATGGTGATCGAGCGCACGCGGTCGAAACGGTTAAGCGTACTGGCTCCTGCCGCGTCGCTTAATGTCACAAGGCTCGCCAGGGGAATAAGCTCGCCCGAGCGCAGCGAACGGACCTGAATGTTGTCCAGTGAGCGGGGGCTGTTCTGGCTGGCGCGATCGCCTTCAACGATGACATCGTATTCTTCACCGTTATCGACATAGCGGGTGACGTTGCGCCCACCCAGCAGGACTTCCAGCGTGCGACCGATCTCGCTGACCGTGACCCCCAGGGCGGCGGCTCGCTGCTCGTCTATCTCCACGTTGAGCTGGGGCTGCGTCTCGTCGTAGTTGCTTTCGATGGCGCGAATGCGTGGGTTATCATCGCGGATATGATCAATCAGTCGGTCGCGCCATTCGGCCAGTTCTTCGTAGGTGCCTCCGCCGAGCACGAACTGTACGGGCTTTTGCGTGCGCTGGCCGAAGCCTTGACGCATGACCGGGAAGGCCTGCACGCCGGGTAAGGTGTTCAGCTCAGCGCGAACATCGTCCATGATCGCCCAGGCGCTGCGACGGCTGCCCCAGTCGGCCATATTGACGATGATGAAACCGCTGTTGAAGTTTTCAATATTGCCGTAGCCGCGCGGCGCGCGAACGACAATCCGTTCCAGCTCACCGCTGTCGACCATTGGCGTCAAGCGGGCTTCTATCTCATCCATGTAATCCATCATGTAGTCGAAGGTGGCGCCTTCGGGCCCGTTGACCAGCACGATGAAGTTACCCCGATCTTCCTGGGGGGTGTATTCGTTGGGCAATAGTTGACTTAACCAGGCAGTCAGCGCAATCAGCAGGCCAAAGACGGCGACGACCCAGCTGCGTCTTGCGAGCAGCACTTCGAGCAAGGAACGGTAATGGTGTTGGGCGCTACGCATGATGCGCTGCACGCGTTGGGATAGGCGGCTGTCATGCATGCGTGGCGAAAGTATTTTGGACGCCATCATCGGCGTCAATGTCAGTGCCAGCAGGGTGGAGATGGCGACCGCTGCGGCCATGGTGAGGGCAAACTCGGAAAATAACCGCCCAATATCGCCTTGCAGCATGCTGAGCGGCACAAAAACCGCGATCAATACCAGCGTGGTGGCAATGACCGCAAAGGCGATCTGGCGGGTGCCACGAAACGCGGCCACCAGAGGTGTTTCGCCTTCGTCGTGCATGCGCCGGTTGATGTTTTCCAGGACGACAATGGCGTCATCGACAATCAACCCGATCGCCAGCACCAGTGCCAGCAGGGTCAGCAGGTTGATGGAAAAGTTCATGACCGCAAGCGCGGTAAAGGCACCAATGATGGCGATCGGCACGGTAACCGCCGGGACCAGCGTGGTGCGCAGGTTGCCCAAGAACAGGAACATGACCACAATAACCAGCACCATCGAGATCAATAACGTCAACACGACCTGCTTGATGGCTCCCGAGACGAATACCGACGCGTCGTAGTTCAAGCTGAGCGACATGCCATCCGGAAGCGTCGATTGCAGGCGTTCGAGCTCCTGGCGCACCGCGCCTGAGAGTTCAACGACGTTGGCGGTCGACTGCATGATCATGCCGAGGCCCACCATGGGAGTGCCGTTGGCGCGGAAGACCGTGCGGTCCTCCACGGAGCCGACCTCGACGCGGGCAACGTCGCCCAGGCGGACCAGATAGCCATCGTCGCCTTCGGCAAGCGGGAGTGCCTGAAAGTCATCGGCGGTTTCAAAGGTGCGCGGCAGGCGCACGATGAATTGACGATCTTCGGACTCGATGGCGCCAGCGGGTAGCTCGACGTTTTCGGCGCGTAGTGAATCCTCAATATCGCCGACGGTTAAATTCCGTGCTGCCATGGCGTTGCGGTCAATCCACACGCGCATGGCGTAGTCCCGGCCGCCGCCCACGCGCACCCTGGCGACACCCGGCTGTACTGAAAGGCTATCCACCAGAAAGCGGTTGGCGTAGTCGGTCAGCTCGGTGATCGAATAGCCGTCCCCGGAAAGGCTCAACCACACCACGACTTCCTCGCTGCTGTCGGCTTTGCTTACCTCGGGGTTCTCGGCGTCATCGGGCAGGTTGCGCAATGCGCCGCCTATCCGGTCACGCACATCGTTGGCTGCCGCGTCGATATCCATGGTCAGGGCAAATTCGATATCGATACGGGAGCGGCCGTCCTCGCTTTCCGAGGTGATCAGGTCGATCCCTTCCACGCCAGCGATGCGGTCTTCAAGCACCTGGGTAATGCGTGTTTCCACGACGCTCGCCGACGCGCCGGGGTAGCGGGTATCGATACTCACAACGGGCGGGTCGACGGTGGGATATTCCTGAAGCGGCAAGCGGTCAAGCGCCAGCAGGCCAAAGGCAATGATCAACGCCGCCATCACCACTGCAAGGACAGGGCGCTGAACCGAGATATCCGATAAGCGCATTAGCGATCCGCCTCGAGTAAGTCACGCACATCGGTATCTTCGTCCAGCAGGCCAATCAGCCGCACCGCTTGACCATCCCGGGCGCGCTGCAGGCCATGCACCGCGACGATGTCATTGGCCGCTAACCCTTGGTTGATCTCCACTTCGCCTGCCCGCCGCTCGCCTAGTTCGACGCTCTGCTGGCGTAACCGAGGGGCGCTGTCGTGATCGTCGATCAGCATCACGAAGTGACGATTGCCATTAGGCTGGACGGCTGCTTCGGGCACCACCACGCTTTGCCGGGGCTGCTGGCGAACCACGACTTCCATCAGCATGCCGGGGCGCAGCTTTTCATCCGCGTTATCGATTTCAGCACGAACGCCAATGCTGCGGGTCACCGGGTCGACACGCGTCCCCAGACTGGCAATTTCACCGTTGAATACCGCGTCCGGATAGGCGGCGGTGGTGGCACTGAGTGCCAACCCGGGCGCAAGTCGGCCGAGGTAGGTTTCAGACACGCTGAAATCCAGCTTCATGATATCCAGTTTGTCCAGCGTGATCAGTTCCATGCCTGGCGTCACCAATGCCCCAGGGCTGACATTGCGCGTGCCAACACGGCCACTGAACGGCGCGGTGAGGCGGTAATCCGCAAGGCGTGCTCGTAACGCCGCAATGTCAGCCTCGGCCTGGTCAACGCGAGACTGGTTGTCTTCTACGTCGGCGCGGGCTGCCAGATTGCGGTTCTGCAACTCTGAGGCCCGCCCCAGTGCATTACGCCGCTCGTCTCGTAACGATTGTGCAGCCCTTAAACGTGCCTGCTCTTCAGCGTCCTGCAGGCGAATGAGGGTATCGCCTTCGGCCACGCGCTGGCCGTCCTGAAAATTGATCTCGGCAATGGTGTCGGTGACAGTGGCTGATAGCGTCACGCTCTCATCGGCGCGTAGCGTGCCCAATGCTTCAATGGGGTCAGACCAGGGGGCAAGCGTGGCCCGAACACCAATCACGCTGGGCTCGGATTGAGCCAGGCTGGTGATGGGGGCAGTGATAAGCAGTAGCGTGACAGCCAGGCGGCGGCACAATAAAGGCATAAGTCTCTCTGCAATACGTGGACCGCGTGCGCTGACGTCAGGCAGCGGTTTATTTTGTCGATGTCGATAGTGGTTTAATTTTATACAAAAGCTATATTTATTATTTCAATTATACAATAAAAATGCCCCTGGAGGCTGTTAAAATGCCGCCTTTTGCCAAGCTTGGAGCGCTAACGAATGACCTACGATGTCGTGATCATTGGGGCTGGTGCGGCAGGCCTGATGTGTGCCGCCCAAGCGGGCTATGCCGGAAAGCGTGTGTTGGTGATTGATCATGCGAAAAAAGCCGGCAAAAAAATCCTGATGTCAGGCGGTGGGCGCTGCAACTTTACCAATCTTGGCACTACGCCACAGCACTTTTACTCGTCAAACCCCTACTTTTGTATTTCGGCGTTAAAACGCTATCGGCCCGAGCATTTTGTCGAGCTGGTAGAGCGTCATGGGATTGACTACGTAGAAAAAACGCCCGGCCAGCTATTCTGTGCGACCTCTGCCAAAGAGATCGTCCGCATGCTGCTCACCGAGTGCGAGTGGGCGGGCGCTGACATACGGCTCAGTACTCAGATCACCCGCGTCGAGGAGCAGGGCAGTGCCATGCGGCTAACGACCTCGATGGGGAGTATCGATGCGGGGGTCGTCGTCGTGGCAAGCGGGGGACTGTCGATTCCGACCATGGGGGCGAGTGGCTTCGGGTACGACCTCGCCCGTCAGTTTGGTCTTGCCGTGCAGCCGACGACACCGGGCCTTGTGCCGTTTACGCTCAGCGATCAGTGGAAAGCCAGGGCCAGCGATCTATCGGGCGTCAGCTTGCCGGTGACGGTGAGTGCTGGCGCACAGCGTTTCAACGAACCCATGCTGTTTACCCATCGCGGGTTATCCGGCCCTGGTATGCTGCAAGCATCCAGCGTCTGGGCGCCCGGCGAGGCGATCGAAATTGATTTATTGCCGCAGCAGGACGCCAAGGCGTTGCTGCATCATGCCCGCGAACACACACCTAAACGCCAGTTGGCCACCTGGCTGATGGATTATTTGCCCAAGCGCGTGGCGCAATCGCTTTGTGACTGGTATCCAGAAGGCCATGACAGGCAACCCTTGGCGCAATACAGCAATGCCCAGCTTGAGCGTTGGGCGGCAAGGCTGAACCGCTGGCAGTTGAAACCTGCCGGTACTGAAGGATGGCGAACGGCGGAAGTCACAATGGGGGGCGTGGATACCCAGGCAATCTCATCCAAGACCTTTGAGGTCAGTGGATTGCCCCAGTTGCGGTTCATTGGCGAAGTGCTCGACGTGACCGGTGAGCTGGGAGGCTATAACTTTCAGTGGGCCTGGGCCAGCGGGGTCGCCTGCGGTCAGGCTTGCTGACCCAGGCAAACCGTTGAGGGTACTAGGTGGTCGCCTTGGCAAGCAGCTTGAGCTTGCGTAAAAGCATGTACCCCGCCAGGACTTTACGGCCACCTGTCAGTACCCCGCGAGGATGACGGGCCAGGCGCAAGGCAACGATACCGCCGACGACATAAGCAGGTATTTTAAAGCGTTGCCAATTGGAGTCGAGGGGAGACGCCGCGCGCAATAGCTGATCACTGTCGACAAGGATATCCACACGCTGCTGCTCCAGTTCGGCTAACAGGCGCGCCTTGCGCTCCGCCCGGGAAGGTGGCCTGGTGTCGGCGCCTGGTGGCTTAGCGGGGGCGTTGGTCGGACTCATTTTTAGCCTCCAGCAAGGCGCGGTCGGCTGCCAATTGGTTCAGCGTTTCTTTCAGCAAGGTGTGCTGTTTCGCTTGGCGAAGCGCTATCACGGCCAGCGTGAAGCTGGCCATAATCAATACCAGAGCGCTTCCGCCAATTGCGGCGAGCCGATAGGTATCCCAGAACAGTACCACCACCAGTGCCACCAGCGTGGCGACGCCGAGCAGCAGCAAAAGCAGGCTGGCGCCAGCCAACAGCAGGAGTACAAGCAGTCGTGAGCGTTCTTCCTCCAGCTCTACCACCGCTAAACGCAAACGCGTTTCGCCGTTGGCGATCAGCGAATTGAGTAGGCGTTTAGCCGCTGAAAAAACGCGTTGGGTAGGACCCAAAGCCATTAGCGACGACCGATAAGCATACCGATGATGACGCCAGCCGCTGCACCGATGCCGATGCTGGTCCAGGGATTTTCGTGGACATAGCGGTCGCAGGCATCAGCTTGGTGCGTCAGGGAATCGCGGGTGTCTTCATAAATACGCTCGCCACGCGCTTCCAGCCGCTGGCGGGTATCCTTGAGACGCTGTTCGGCACGGGTGCGCAGGTCACGCATTTCGCCACTGGCGTCTTTTGAGGTGGCATTGACCAGTTCTTCAACGGTATCGCTCAGATGGCGCAGATCTTCTTTCAGTTGATCGGCCTGAGCAGCGCTTTCGTTTTGACGTTTAGCCATGATGTCTTCCTTTGACGGTTAATGAACAGCTATCAGCATAGCAGTCGCATAGTTACTGACAAGTGAGTTGCCTATCGGTTCAGGCCGCTGGCACTGAACAACGGGTTTAAACTGAACCCGATGCTCAAGCGATGCACGCGGTGATCGTAGTCGATCAGGCTCTCGCCGTAACCGTAGTAGTACTGGACATGAGCGCGTAAGGAATTGAAGGCCGGCCAGCTGTAGTCGATTTGAGTCCCCATATTGCCAGCGCTGGGATTCCCCCGCAGTTGGCCACTGACCTCATGGTTGTCGTCGAGTCGTTTCGCGACACGGATGTCGCCGTAACCCATATAGCGTTCAATATCCGGGTTATCGTCATCGCCTTCGGCTTCGGGAACCCGCCAGTGGGGTGCGAAGGTGACGGCCCAGTCGCCGCTTTGAAAGATGCTCTCGAGATAGACACGGTTCCAACTGCGCGAGAATGGGTCCGAACGGCCGTTGGACTGATGGTTGACCGCAATACGGTTGCGTGTGTTGACCCAACCCAGGGCTTCCCAGGGTGCATCAATATCGATAAACACTTCGGGCTCGTAGTTGGTCTCACGAAACGGTGAAGAGGCCTCTGTGTTGAAGGCCTGCCACCAGCTGCGCTGGGTATAGCCAAAATAAACGTCACCGTAGTCGCCCCATAACACATTCTCTGCCAGATTGACCTTGGCACTGAACTGGAACTTCAGCTCGGTGCTATCCGGTGGAGCATCTGACGAGACACTTTTGAAGTTGTCGCGGTTCTGTTTTTCGTTATAGCTGACCGGGAATAGGTAGTTGGTCCGGTGAGTGGTAATCGAAAAGGGATTGCGGCTGGATTCCTGTTCCAACTGGCGCCGCTCGCTGAGATCCTCAAGCGCGACCACCTCAGGGGACTGAATGGCGGCCTCACTGGCTTCACCATTTGCTTCAAGCGCTTCGGCCTGCTCCAACTGCTGGTGAAGGCGAGAGAGTTCCTTGTTCAGCTCGCTGATACGCGCCTCGATATCCTCACGGGTATTGGCGTGAGTGAGAGCGCTGAAGACGGACAGACCGCATAGTACGAGGAAGCGTGTTAGATGTCGGTGTCGAATGACCATCGATAACTCACATGAATAGGGTGGGGCACATGCCTGTGCTTGAGCTGTTCTATCATGCTGGCGACGTAAGTCAACTGTTATGATTGCGCAGCGACTGCCAACCCCCGACAATAGCCAAGCTCAATAATGATGCGTCAGCGAGGCATAGCGCTGTGGTGAAATTCGCCTTCCCTTTGGCAATGAAAGGGTTATTGGTCCTGATGCTACTATTTTGTAGCTTTGCCTTGAAGGCGGCGGCGTTGGACGATGTCCCCGACGAAGCCACGCTCCAGGAGCGGCTTGATCAGCTTGAGTCTCAGGAAACTTTAAACGCTCAGCAGGCGCTTGATCAACAAGCGTTGATCGCTGCACTGGAGGCTTACGAGCGGCTGAATGCCATCGAACAGCAGCTCGCGGAGCTGGAGGAGCGGGTAAGCCAGGCGCCTGATGCGCTGATTGCCGTCGAGCGTGAGCTCGCTGAGGCTGAAGATAGCGATGACATGCCATCGATCGATGAGCTCAGCAACTTACCCTTGGCGGCGCTGGAATCCGAGCAGGCGGAGGCGTTGACCCAGCTCCAGCAGCTTCAGAGCCAGCTTGCAGAGGTCAATTCGCAGTTTCTGACCGCGCAAACGTTGCCCGAACGCGCCCAGCAATCCATGGCCGTGACGCTTGAACGCATGGAATCGCTGCGTCGTGACGCCGCTGAACGCGAAGCGTTACTGGGGGATCGTCAGCTATCCGCCCTGAATGATGCGCGCATGATTCAATTGCGGCTCGAGCGGGCCGTCGCCGATCGCGAGGTGGCGCTTTATCAGCGCCAATTGAGCGCCAATGGACGGTTGCGCGATCTCGCACAGCAGCGTCGGGACCTGTTGATGCTGCAAATTGATCAACAGGAGCAGCGGCTTAACCTGCTGCAAAACGTTATAGACCGGGAACGACGGTTGGCATCGGAGCAGGCGATTGCCGATGCTGCCCAGAGAGACCCCCTGATTGCCGCGGGTCACCCTGTTGTGGTGCAGGCCCAACAGCGTAACCAATCGCTTAGTCTGGCGTTATTGCAGGCGGGCGAGCGGGATAACAGCCTGGTGCGCGACAATATCGATGCCCAGCGCCAGCTCGAACACGTGCGCCAGCTACAGCGCAGTTTGAATGAGCAGATAGAAGCCATTCGCGGCAGCCAGTTGCTGTCACGGATACTGCGCGAACAGCGCCAGTCGCTGCCCAACGTCCAGCCCCGTCGCGATCTGCAGGATGAAATAGCCGACTTGCGCCTCAAGCAGTTCGATCTGGTTCGCCAGCGCGACCAGCTTCGCCAGGCCGAGCGGTTGGCCAGGCAACGTCTCGAGGATGCCAATGTCGAACCGACCCCCGCGCTGATCAATACGCTATCAAGGCTCTACCAGTCGCGCCGCGAATTGGTCGATGAGCTTGAAGAGGTCTATGGGCGGTTGTTAAGTGTTGCTGTCGAGCTACAGCTCAATCAACAGCAATTGTTGGCCACTACTCAAGCATTGCGCAGCACCATTGATGAGCAGTTGTTCTGGGTGGCCAATAGCCGACCATTGGACGTTAACTGGCTCCGGCAGCTACCTCAACATCTCCGCACCGAGTGGCAGGAAGGCGAGTGGCGCGCTGCCTTGCCGAATCGCTGGCCATCACTGGATTGGGAAATGTTGGGCGGCGTTCCCTTTTTTGCCGCCGGACTTTTGCTGGCCGCTCTGCGTCGCCGGATCAAGGCGCGCCTGGCGAGACTCCATGGTCAGATCGGACGACTCAAAAGCGATACCCAACTGCATACACCCAGAGCCGTTTTCCTCAACGCCTTGCTGGCGGTGCCAGGGCCGTTGGCACTGGCGGGAATGGGGGTGGCCCTGGGTACCACCGAGAGTCTGCTGGCCGCGAACCTGGCTCCTGCTCTGTTGCAGTTGGCGTTGAGCTGGGCGGTTGTCGCCTGGGGGCGACGGCTGTTGGTGGCTGATGGCGTGGCTGAGCAGCACTTTACCTGGTCGCCTGCCTATAACGCCCGGCTGCGGCGTTTGCTGGCCGGGCTTGGCGTGGCGCTGGTGCCGGTGATTGCCATTTCGACACTGGCCGACAGTCTTCAGACCCCGCTCGCCCAACGACCCGTTGCCATGGGGCTGTTGACGCTGGGGCTGCTGGCGATGAGCGTGTGCTTGGCCAGGCTGATCCTGGCCCATGTGCCCATCTTTGGCGTGCGCCTGTTTCGTCTGCTACTCGGTTTGGCCATGTCGGCAGTGCCTGTCGTCCTGCTGGGGCTGGTGGTGTGGGGATACGAATACACGGCGTTGCGGCTGGTGGGGCGCTTTGTTGCCACGCTCTACCTGCTGGGTTTGTGGGTGGTGGTAGAAGCCACGGTGGTGCGTAGTTTGGCCGTGGCGGCAAGACGCTTGGCCTATCGGCGTGCACTGGCAAGGCGACGCGCCCAGGTTCAGGAGGGCGCCGAAGGCGGCCTGGAGGTGGTGGAAGAGCCGCCGCTGGACATGGAACAGATCAATACCCAGTCGCTGCGCCTCTCCAAGCTGATTTTGCTGATTGCCTTCAGTGGCCTGCTTTATCTGGTCTGGGCAGACCTGCTCTCAGTGCTGGGCTATCTGGACCAGGTGTCGCTATGGGAGAACACCGACGGTGAACTGGTCGACAGTGCGTTGTCGATTTCCGACCTCTTTGGTGCGCTGCTGGTGGTCGCATTGACGTTTATTCTGGCGCGCAATCTGCCGGGGCTGCTGGAAGTCATGGTGCTGTCCCGGCTGACGCTAAAGCAGGGCAGTGCCTATGCCATCAGTTCCTTGCTGTCGTACACCATTGTCGGTACCGGTATCGTGTCGGCCCTGGGCACGCTTGGCGTGTCATGGGACAAATTACAATGGCTGGTAGCGGCCTTGAGTGTGGGCCTGGGGTTTGGGCTGCAGGAGATCTTTGCCAACTTTATCTCCGGGCTGATTATCCTGTTCGAACGGCCCATCCGGATTGGCGACACCATCACCCTGGGTAACCTGCACGGCACGGTGAGCCGTATTCGCATCCGTGCGACAACGGTGACCGATTTTGATCGCAAAGAAATCATCATTCCCAATAAAACCTTCGTGACCGATCAATTGATCAACTGGTCGCTCTCGGACAACGTGACCCGCGTGGTGCTGACCTACGGCGTGGTCCATGGTTCGGATCTGGCGACGGTGCACCGCTTGCTGCGTCAGGCGGCGGATGAAAACGCCCGAGTGCTTGCCGACCCCGAGCCGCAGGTGTTCTGCATGAGCTATGGGCCCCATAGCCTCAACTTTGAACTGCGTATTTTTGTCAACGATCTGCTGGATCGGCTGTTTGCCGCGGATGAAATCAACTGCCGGGTGGATGCACTGTTCCGCGACGCGGGCGTACGCATAGCCTTCGAACAAATGGATGTCTGGCTGCACCGGGCGTCGGGGGAGTCGGTGAAGGTGGAAACGCTAACGTCACCCCCGACCGCGTCCAGTGACTAATCGTTTTTTTGCGCGTAAAGCAGAAACTCGCGGTTACCGTCGCCGCCGGTGATCGGGCTGATTTGCCAATGCTGGATGGTGAAGCCCAGTGACTGACATGCTTCCCGCAAGCGTTCCTCTACCGCTTGATAATTCGCGGCATCGCGGACCACGCCGCGTTTGTCCAGTGCTTTCGGCGTCAGCTCGAACTGCGGCTTTACCAGCGATATCAACCGTCCATGGCGAGGCAGTAGGGCGGCTATTTCAGGCAGGATCAGGGTTTGCGAGATAAACGACACGTCCATGACGGCGAGGTCGATGGGGTGCTCGGCGAGTGCCTGTTGCAGGGCCTCTTCCTCACGCATGGCGCGGGCATTGATACCTTCCAGGCAGGTGATCCGTGGGTCGTTTCGAAGGCGTACGTCCAACTGGTCATGGCCCACTTCGACACCAATCACGTGGCGCGCGCCAGCTTGCAAAGCGCAGTCGCTGAACCCGCCGGTTGACTGGCCGACGTCCAGGACCCCAAGCCCGTCGAGGCGGAGTTCAAGTGCGTCAAGCATGGCTTCCAGCTTGAGGCCAGCGCGTGATACGAAGCGCTCCTCAGGGTCCGGGGCAACGTAAAGGCGGGTATCTTCGGGCCATTTTTCGCTGGGTTTGGTCAGTGCCTGCTTCGTCTCATCGAGCGAAACACGGCCATTGCGGATAAGGCGCTGCGCACGGGTACGTGAACTCGTCAGCCCCTGGCTGACGAGCAGTTGGTCAAGTCGCATCATGGATCGTTGGGTGGGGTATGGTGAGGGCCTTCGTTGGCTTGCAGCTCCGTGGCGGGTAGTCGTTCTGCCCCCCAGCTTTGCTGCAGGTAACGTTTAACGGTATCCAGCTCGTCTTCGGTGACTGTCGCCAGTTCACCACGCTCAAGCGGGTCAAAGTGATAAATGTAAA
The DNA here is from genome assembly GCF_001663515.1 of Halomonas sp. G11. Taxonomy (NCBI): domain Bacteria; kingdom Pseudomonadati; phylum Pseudomonadota; class Gammaproteobacteria; order Oceanospirillales; family Halomonadaceae; genus Halomonas; species Halomonas sp. G11. The sequence continues at coordinate 53,273 of NZ_LYXG01000043.1, read as the reverse complement.
GCCGCGAAACAAATTGCGAAAACGGCAGCGACGCTTCACCGAAGCGTTCGCCGTGCCCCGCGGTGCTGACCTTGACACCATCGCCCCAATCCTGACCGCTGTCGTTATTGGGGTTGTAAAAATAAACGCGCATCACGTCGTTAGGGTCAAGCGAGGCGCGCAGGATGGTAATGGCGTGCCAGCCAATGAAACGGGCGGCGCTGTCTGTGACGGCGATCCCGGCAGGCTGCGGATGAATCAGCGGCTGGTTGCCATTGTAGTAAGGGTGGTAGCAGGCGTAAAAATGAAGAATGAAATCATTCAAGTCGATTAACTGGCCGGTCGCAACATCGACATTGATACGAAAGCCGCGGCCAGACCACCAGCCGTGAAATTCCGGATTCACCCAGCGGTGGGGGTCGCCTTCACGGCCAACGCAGCGCCGACCCATTTCGGCGTAGATACGGTCCAGGTGAGGCACCACAATCAACGAAACGGGGTCAAGATCTATGGGTAGCTCGGTGGCCACACCCGACAGGCTCGCCATCGAAGAGATGGCCTGGCCTTCGAAGTGCATGATGATCTCGTCATCCCGTGCGGCCCAGGCGACCATCTGCAATAAGTAATCCGGGTCATTGTAAGCCCACATTGATAACGCGCGGGCCGACTGACAGGTCGGGTTATTGCCCTGACCAACACCTAACGGCAAGCCCAGCATGCACAGCACGCCTTCCAGCAAACGAGCCCTTGGTGACGCGGACTCGCCATAGGCAATATTCAGCCGGGCCTGGGACCATTCGGAAATAGGCAGGTTGAGTTGGCGCCACATGGCCGGTGCCACCGGTGGCTGGTAAAGAATCCCTCGCTCGAGCATCAGGGCCAGCCCGTAGACGGCCTGGGCCGTGGCGGGATAAACGCTGCCGCGAATCAGCGCATGGACCAGCTCGCGGTAACACAGCAGGCAATCACGGCCGGTTGACGAGAGACCAAAGGCTTCAGACACCAGATGATCCCCCTCCTCGAGCAAGTGACGCAGCAGGACCGCGTGGTAGGGCGATACCAGCCCGGTGTCGTGCATGGCACGGGCAAATCCGGTTGCTTCAGCCTGTAGAGCCGATTGGTCCATGCCATCCAGCCGCTCACGGTAGATATCAATACCCGGGTCTTCGCGACATGCCTGTGTTGGCCCGAACAGCGAGCTGACCAGCCTGTCGGCACCCTGGCCGCTAGATCCCAGGTCGATCTCGGGGTTTGCCTGGCACAGGGAGATCTGGGTAATCATCTGTTTGATAGACTCGACCTGAATAGGGCGCTGCTTGAGAATACGCCAGATCTCGTCAATCAACTGGTCGATGATGTGTTCGTAACCAATCCGTTCCGCCAGATACTGGAAGAGTTGGCGTGGAATGACGGCCAGGCGGCCCTGCTGTTCGCGTTCAGCTTCGCTTGGCGCGGTAAACAGCAGCCATAGGTTGATGGCAATGACCTGGGTCAGGTAATGATGGGCAAACTCTTCCGATACCAATGGGTGTGCATAAACGCCTTTTGCGACAGCGAGTAAACGAATCTCGCTGAGCGTCTCGATGACCACCACGTTGGGGTCGGTGCTTTTAAGCGCAAACGTGGTCAGGGTTGGCACCAGGTACTGGGGGGTTTCCCAGTCGGAACCCAAGAAGACGCCCGCCGCCTCAAACGCTTGCGCACGCTGTTCGAGCGCTTGAGTGCCGCCATCCAGCATTAAAAGTTCGCGAGCTGTATCCAAGACGCGCGGTAGTTCCGCTGGTTTCGAGGACGCAGGCGCTTGCGAAAGCAGGCGCACGGCGTCGTCAAAGTTGGTCAGCAGCCCGTTTAACTTATCGTCTGGCGTCGCTGGCTGTTGATCGGTGGTCACGATGACTCCTCGTCCCGGGTGAGCGGGGATTATACATAGAAGTCGAGATCTTCTTGATGTTTTAGTAGATCGCGAAGCGAATGTGCTTTCTCAACCTTAACGTAGACCAGTCCCCGGTGGGTACCAAATGGGATACTTTCGACGATGACATTGAGGCGCCAGCCAGCGTGGGGCAGCACCTGTTTGGCTCCCTGGGCATGGGTAATGCGCGCCGGTTGGGAGAGAAAACGTCAAGCAGGCATTCCTACCCTACACTCAAGCGGTGATGTCGGCCATGTAACGGTTGTCCGTCCAGCAAACGCTGGCAGACTGGAATATGTTAAGCTTCACCGCTAAATGAACGTTTCAGCGGCAAGAGGAAAAGGCCAAGATGGCGGCCAAGCCGATTTACCGAGTGGTGGTGCACCAGCAGGGTGAAATTTGGGATTTATACGTGCGCGAGATATTTCAAAGCGAACTCTGGGGCTTTATTGAAGTCGAGGAGTTTGTCTTTGAAGATGCCTCGAGGGTGGTAATCGACCCTGCAAGCGAAAAATTGCAGCGCACCTTCGAAGGCGTCAAGCGAAGTTACCTTCCGCTCAACGCAATCGTGCGTATTGATGAAGTGGAGCGCGAGGGGCCTTTGAAAGCCGTTAAAAGCGACGCGCAGGTGGCGGAGTTTCCTCGTCCGTTTTCGCTCCCACCGCGCGGAGATTAGACACGTTAGTGCTGCCGAGGGGCAGTGACTTAATCAGGACATTACGTCATGCAGATAGCTCAATTTTGTCATCGTTACCGGGCGGTTGCCGCCGGTGTATTAGTCAGTGTTTGGTGTGTCAATGGGGTTGCTCAATCGGGAAATGAGGCCTGGGTAACCGATGAACTTTCAACCTATGTGCGCAGTGGCCCCACGGATGGCTACCGCATTGTGGGAACGCTGAATGCAGGCGAACAGGTTGAGGTGCTTGAAACCAGCGGCGATTACACCCGCGTGCGCGGTGACGGGGGCGATGCCGTATGGATTTTGAGCGATGAGCTCCAGGAAACGCCCAGTGCCACAGAGCAACTGCCAGAACTCGAGTCACGGGTGGCCGCGCTTACCGATGAGTTAGACGGTATCAACGAGGAATGGGAGCAGCGCGTAGCCACCATGCGCGATACCCTGGAAGCCCGTCAGCAGCGCATTGATGAACTGGAAACGCGTAACGACCAGCTGAGCCGCAATGTTGACGAGTCGAGCGAGCAGGTGCGCGCCTTGCAAGCACGGCTTGATACCCAGGAAGAAGACCTGCTGCTGCGTTACTTCATGTATGGCGGGGGCGTTGCCGGGGCAGGCCTGGTTGTCGGGCTTATCGTGCCTCACCTGCCACGGCGGCGTAAAAAACGCGATCGCTGGTTTTAATTAACGCTTGGGCGACCAAAAATGACTGATCTCTGGCGGGCTCGGTGGCAGGAAGGGCGTATTGGCTTTCATTTGACCCAGCCACACCCAGCGCTGACACATTACTGGCCATCGCTGGGCGTGCCTGACCACGCCAAGGTACTGGTGCCTCTCTGCGGTAAAACGCTGGATATGCGTTGGCTTGCCGAAGCGAGGCATCCCGTGCTGGGTGTTGAGTTGGCGCCCGAGGCAATCGAGCAGTTTCTTGCCCAGTCATCGGCCCCGGTATCGCGTTATCAGCAGGCGGGGTTCAATATAAGCCGCCAAGGCAATATCGAGCTTTGGTGTGGCGATTTCTTTCACTTGCACATTCAGCAGGCGAGCGAAATCGGCGCCTTTTACGACCGCGCCGCGTTGATCGCCCTGCCCGAAGCAACGCGCCAGCGTTATGCGTTTCATCTTGCCCAACTGACGCCGCCGGGGGCCAAGGGGCTGCTGGTGAGCGTGTCCCATCAGGGCGAAGGCGGCGGGCCTCCTTATAGCGTCCCGCCTCAGGAAGTCGAGGCGCTGTTTATGCCCAACTTCCGGGTGTCGCTGCTGGAAGAGGCCGAGCCGGATGAGCGCGGGCTATCGGAAACCGTATGGCATTTAGTGCGTCGAGGGCCGTTGGAGCCTTAAACAGCTGACGCACTAAATCAACAGCGACCAAGCTTAGCGGGCCAGTAGTTGACCGAGGTCCTGGTCACTGAAGGCGCGATTCAGCGCATCGCTGAGTAGATCGTTAAGCATGCGCGTATTGGTATCCTTGTCAGGTTTGACCGCGTATTCCTGGTTGCGGCGGGATGTGTAGGTGCCCGTATAGGTAGTGCCGTCATTGCGAGCGATGGCGCGTAGCACCCCCTCGATCCGAGCTTCGTCGATCAATGGCTGATCGCTGTTGCCCTGCGCATAGGTAAGGCTTGCCAGCTCCAGCGTCAGGCTGGGGCGCCCATCGGCGGTTTCGCGGGTCGGGGTAAAGCCCATATCGGCCACCGCACGCTCGGCTTCCTGCTGCAAGCGCGGGATGATTTCATGGCTGTTGACGGTGATTTGCGCGGTGGACATGCCGCCGCCTGCACGGTTGCCGATCACTTCGCTGTCGCGTCCGTCCTGCGCCAGAACAGTGACTTCCTGCCCCTGGCCGACCGAAGGAACCTTGGCGGTGCGTTCGGGGGAAAGCTGCAGGTAGTGGGGACTTGCACAGCCCGCCAGCCACACCGTGGCCAGCAAGGTGGCAGATAAAGTGAGCAAATGACGCCGTAGCATGGGGTTCTCCGCTGTGGTTGAAACTGTCATTAAAATACCAGTATAACGCTGCTAGTGTGCAAGCGGTATGTCCAGGGGATGCGGGTTTGCCAAGTTGTTTTTAACCGCTGGCCGTGAGCCACTCTTCTCTGTAGTGCAAAGCTGGCTTCGCTCCATAGACACCAACCAGGCATTGCGATGGCGTATACGGACCTGTTCGAAAACGATGAAATGAAGTTGATCAACCTGCTGCCGCAGGACGGGGAAGCCTATTACCACGGAAAAATCCTCGACACCGGTTCGGCGGATCGTTATCTGGCGCAATGCATCCGTCAACTGAGCTGGGCGCATGATCGTGCGTTCATGTTTGGCAAAGAGATCGTGACCCAGAGGAAGGTGGCCTGGTACGCGGATGAACCCGTCTCTTATACGTACTCTGGGTATACCAGGACGGCGTTGGTGTGGCCTGATTTCTTGCGCGAGATAAAACAGCGGGTGGAGAGAAGCAGCGGTGATAGCTTCAATTCGTGCCTGTGTAATTTTTACAGCTCGGGCGATGAAGGCATGGGTTGGCACAGCGATGGCGAAAAAGAGCTGGTTGAAGAGGGGGCGATCGGGTCGTTGACGCTAGGCAGCGCGAGACGATTTTCCTTCAAGCATAAAGTCACCGGCGAACGGGTGTCGCTGAGCCTTGAGCACGGCAGCTTGTTGATCATGAAAGGCAGTACCCAGAAAAACTGGCTGCATAGCCTGCCTAAAACCAAGAAGTCGACGGACCCACGGGTGAATCTGACGTTTAGGCAGATGCGCTTCTAAGGGAGGGAATCCACCAGAAAACGGCTGCCCGTTTGGGGCAGCCGTTTTCTAGGCAAGGTGAGTTTGCACCACCGCGTTTTCCGTCGCTTCGGGGAAGCGTCGCCAATGCCGCGGATGGGCGTAAAGCCTTTGCCCACGGCGCAATGCCAGGCGGTTGAAGTCGGCATGACGGACTGTCGCCAGCCAGGGCTCTGCCAGCCAGTCAGCTTCCAGTTCCACCCGGACTTCAGCGCCCACGGGGGAGATCGCGGTGATCGTCACCGGCAGGTGACTCTCCGGGGTGGGCTGCTCGGCGAGGCGGATCTCATGGGGCCGCAGCAGCAATTCTGCGTCGCCGTCCGGCAGGTCCACCGCCAGGTGCGCGTCGCCGCAGGTGAGTGTGCCGTTGTGTACCTTGCCTTCCAGGTAATTGACGTCGCCGAGAAACTCAAACACAAAGCGGTTCTGGGGTTCCCGGTAGAGGGTTTCCGGCGTATCGATCTGCTCAATACGCCCATTGCTCATTACGACGACGCGGTCCGAAAGCTCAAGGGCTTCTTCCTGGTCGTGGGTAACAAACACGCTGGTGAAGTTGAACTCTTCGTGCAGATGACGTAGCCAGCGGCGCAACTCCTGGCGTACTTTGGCATCGAGCGCGCCAAACGGCTCGTCAAGCAGCAGCACATCCGGCTCGACGGCGAGCGCACGGGCCAGTGAAACGCGCTGTTGCTGGCCGCCGGAGAGCTGCGCCGGGTAGCGGTGGGCAAAGGCTTCGAGTTTGACCATTTCGAGCAGACGATACACCCGGGCGCGAATGTCTTGGGCAGAGGGCCGCTTGGCACGTGGCATGACGGTCAAGCCAAACGCGACGTTGTCGTAGACGCTCATGTGGCGGAACAAAGCATAATGTTGGAACACGAAGCCAATCCGCCGGTCACGGACATGCACGTGGGTGACATCGCGCTCGCCGAATAAGATCCTGCCCGGGGTCGGTGTTTGGTCGGCGTTTTCAAGCCCTGCAATGATGCGCAGCAGAGTGGTCTTGCCCGAGCCGGAGGGTCCCAACAGGCCAACCAGTTCGCCTTCCTGGATATCCAGGTTGATCGGCTCCAGGGCTTGAGTCGCGCCAAAATGTTTGGCGATATTGTGTAAGCGAATGCTCATGCAAATGCCTCCCGGCGCGACGCGCGCCATTCCAGTCCCGCCTTGGCGGCGAGCGTCAGTAGGGCAATCAATGCGAGTAAGGCCGCGCAGGCAAAAGCCCCCACGGCGTTGTAATCCTGATAAAGCTGCTCAAGGTGCAGGGGCAGGGTGTTGGTCTGGCCACGAATCGCCCCGGATACCACCGAGACGGCCCCAAACTCACCCACCGCGCGGGCGTTGGTGAGAATGATGCCGTAAAGCAGTGCCCAGCGGATGTTGGGCAGGGTGACGCGCCGGAACATCGTCCACCCTGAAGCGCCGAGCGTCACGGCCGCTTCTTCTTCGCGCGAGCCCTGGGCCTGCATCAAGGGGATCAGTTCCCGGGCGACGAAGGGGCAGGTGACAAAGATGGTCACCATCAGTATCCCCGGCCAGGCGAACATCAGCTGAATATCGTAGCTGTCCAGCCAGCTGCCGATCCAGCCGTTGCGCCCGTATAACAGCAGGTAGATAAGCCCGGCAACGACAGGCGACACCGCGAAGGGGATATCAATCAGCGTTTGTAGCAGGCGTCGGCCAGGAAAACTGAAACGCGTTACCAGCCAGGCCAGCGCCACCCCGAACACCAGGCAAACCGGGATCGTCAGCAGGGCAATGCCCAGCGTCAGGCCAATGGCGTGCAGGGTGTAGAAGTCGCTGACGTTTGACCAGAACACACTGACACCCTGCGAGAAGGCCTGAGCGAAAATGGCGACCAGCGGCAGCAGTAGAAAAAGCCCCGAGAGGCCCACCGCCGCTGCAATCAGCAGGCGGCGGACAAGTGGTGCATCACCAATCCGACGCATTACCCCTTACCTCCATGCAAGCGACGAATGAAGCGCCCCTGCCAGACATTGATCGCAAGCAACAGGGCAAGCGAAACAAACAGCACCACCGAGGCGATTGCCGAAGCCCCCGCGTAGTCGTACTCCTGCAGCTTGACGAAAATCATCAGCGCGGTGATCTCGGTTTCGTAAGGCATATTGCCAGCGATAAAGATAATGGCACCGAACTCGCCGAGTGAGCGCACAAACGCAAGGCCTGTACCGGTCACCAGTGCGGGCCATAAGTGAGGCATGATGACCCGGCGAAACGCGACACCGTCAGTGGCACCCAGTGACATCGCCGCCTCATCGACTTCGGCGGGCATGTCTTCGAGTACGGGCTGTACGGTGCGCACCACAAACGGGATGCTGGTGAACGCCATGGCCAGGGCAATGCCGACCCAGGTATAGGCAACCTGAAACCCCAGTGACTCCAGCCAACCGCCCATCCAGCCACTGCTCGCGTAGAGCGTGGCCAGGGTAATGCCAGCCACTGCCGTGGGTAAGGCGAAAGGCAAATCCATCAGCGCGTCGAGCAGTCGTTTACCGGTGAAGTCATAACGGACCAGCACCCAGGCCAGCAGTAGACCAAAGACGGCATTGACCAACGCCGCGACGGCGGCCGCTCCAATGGTCACCATATAACTGGCGACGACACGGCCTTCAGTGATGATTGCCCAGTATTCGGCGAAGCTCAGTCCGGCGAGTTGGCCGAAGAGTCCGGTAATGGGCAGTAGCAGTACCAGCGAGATAAACAGTACGCTGATACCCATGGAAAGACCGAAACCCGGCAGCACGCGCGCGCTGCCGGAGTGTCGAAGGGCGAGGTGGCTCATGGCTCAGTCCGGTGAATCAAAGGTTAACGGCGCTGAAGCTGGTCGAGCATGCCACCGCCTTCAAAGTGCGTTTCCATGGCGTCTGGCCAGCTACCGAAGACATCCTCGACTTTCAGCAGGTCGGTTTCGGGGAACTGATCGGCAAATTCCTCGACCACCGCCTCATGGTGAACACGGTAGTTGAAGCCCGCCAGCAGCCGCTGGGTGTCCTCACGGTAGAGGTATTCCAGGTAGCTTTGCGCAAGGTCGCTGTTACCGTTTCGCTCAGCGTTTTCGCCCACGACGGCCACGGGGAACTCAGCAAGGATGCTGGTAGGCGGTACGATCACTTCGTAATCATCGCTGCCATATTCCTTGCGGATGTTGTTCACCTCGGACTCGAAGCTGATCAGCACATCGCCGATCCCGCGTTCGATAAAGCTGGTCGTCGCGCCGCGACCGCCGGTGTCGAAGACCTCCACGTTGGCGAGGAAGGTACGCATGAAGTCCTGAATCTGCTCTTCGTCGCCGTCAAACTGCTCGTCGGCAAAGCCCCAGGCGGCCAGGTAGGTATAACGGCCGTTGCCCGACGTTTTCGGGTTGGGGAAAACGATTTCAACGTCTTCGTTCACCAGGTCGTCCCAGTTCTCGATATCCTTGGGGTTATCCTTGCGCACCAAAAAGGCGGTGGTGGAGTAGTAGGGCGAAGCGTTATTTTCAAACGCATCCTGCCAGTCTTCGTCGACCAGTCCCGCTTCAGCAAGAACGTTAACGTCGGTCACCTGGTTAAACGTCACGACGTCAGCACGCAACCCTTGCATGATCGCACGTGCCTGAGCGGAGGAGCCGCCGTGGGATTGGCTAACCTCAACGTCTTCACCGTGTTCTTCTGCCCACCAGGCTTCAAACTTGGGGTTGATCTCGGCAAACAGCTCCCGGGCAATATCGTAAGAAGAGTTCAGCAGTTCACGCTCCTGGGCAACGGCCGGAGTTGACAGCGTGGCGCCGATGGCCAGCGCCAAGACGCTGCGACGCAAAACGGAAAATGACATCATAAGCTCCTTAATAACCAAGCCAGTGTTGGCAACTGGTGTTGATAATATAGTTAGCAAGCTTAAACCTAGGATTGTGGAATTACAATTGTGTTTTATATTCTTTTTTGGAATATAAATTAAAGACAATGCCTGACAAACCCGTTGCGCGACGCATCTGGTAATATGCAGCCCTCTGAAAGCGGTAATGGCCGTCGTTTACTTACTTTGGCAAAGCAGGAATGTTGATATGACGTCTGTGCGTGATTGTTTAATTGCCCCCTCGATTCTTTCCGCCAACTTTGCCCGCCTTGGCGAAGAGGTGGACAACGTGCTTGCGTCGGGGGCGGATATCGTCCACTTCGATGTCATGGATAACCACTATGTGCCCAATCTCACCATTGGCCCGATGGTCTGCAAGGCATTACGCCAACACGGCGTGACAGCGCCCATTGATGTGCACCTCATGGTCAAGCCGGTGGATCGCATGATCAGCGATTTTATCGAGGCGGGAGCCAGCTATATCACCTTTCACCCGGAAGCCTCCGAGCACATCGACCGCTCGCTGCAACTGATACGCGACAGCGGCTGCAAAGCCGGGCTGGTATTCAACCCGGCAACGCCGCTGTCCTATCTTGATTACGTGATGGATAAGGTCGACATGGTGCTGCTGATGAGCGTCAACCCCGGTTTTGGCGGGCAGTCGTTCATTCCCGGGACGCTGGATAAGCTGCGCGATGCGCGCGCGCGGATTGATGCGTCAGGGCGCGAGATTCGCCTGGAAGTCGACGGTGGCGTCAAGGCCGATAACATTGCCGAGATTGCCGCTGCCGGGGCGGATACCTTTGTCGCCGGGTCGGCGATCTTTAATGCACACCAGCAAAGTGACCCGCACGGCTATGATTCCGTGATCCGGCAGCTACGCGAGGCAATTGCCAGTACTTGATCCCCGTACTGGATACCAGGACCTAATGCAGCTTCATACGAGGTTTCAGGTAGCGATTGAGCTTATCGACCAGCCAGGCAAGGCCAGTCTTTGGCGCGCCGTGAATCGATAGCTGGTGCATACGGTAGAGTGACGCATAGGCTCGGCGTGCCAGCCAGCCTTCCAGGAATAGCCCGCGTGATGCAGAGCTGCGCATCAAGCTGCCGACGGCATCGTAGCGGGCCAGCGATACCAGCGAGCCGTGATCCCGATAGTGAAACTCGCGAAGCGGCTTGCCTTCCAGCTGGTTGATCAGGTTCTTGGCCAGGAGCTTGGCCTGCTGGTGAGCGGCCTGGGCACGCGGTGGTACGGCGCTGTCATCTCCCTGGGGGCAGTCGGCACAGTCGCCAAGGGCAAAAATCGCCGGATCATCGACGCTCTGCAGCGTTTTCGCCACCTTGATCTGATTTTTGTTATTGGTCGAAAGCCCCTGCTCGGCGAGAAACGGCGGTGCCTTGATGCCCGCCGCCCAGACGTTGAGATCGGTTTCGATCACGTCGCCATCGCCAGTCACAAGACAGTTAGCCTGTGCCTCCTTGACCGCCGTGCCTACGTGGATCGTCACGCCCATGCTCTCCAGTTCCTGCTGGACGGTTTGGCTGATACGCTCGGAGAGTCCGGGAAGCAGGCGGGGCGCGGCCTCTAACAGGTGGACGCTGATCTGCTGGTGGTCGGTGGCGGTCACCCCGTAGGCGTTGAGCATCCTTGAGGCGTCAAACAGTTCGGCGGCCAGTTCCACCCCGGTGGCGCCACCGCCCACTATACCGATGGTCAACTGGGGATGCTGGCGCAGCGTCGGGTCGGTGTAGCGCAGGAAGGTATTGATCATATCGCGTTGAAACGCCTTGGCTTGCTGGGGCGAATCGATAAAATGGCAGTGTTCGGCAACCCCTGGCGTGCCAAAGTCGTTGGACACGCTGCCAAGGGCCATGACCAGGTAGTCGTAGCCCAGCTGTCTTGCGGGAAGGACCTCGTCACCTTGTTCATCCACAACAGGCGCTAGATGCAGCTGCTTGGCCTGGCGATCAATGCCGGACAGCGAGCCACGCTGATAGCGGTAATGATGCGCCGACGAATGGCCGCGGTAATCAACCTCGTCCATGCTGGAATTCAGTACCCCGGTGGCTAATTCATGCAGTAGCGGCTTCCAGACGTGGGTCGTATTGCGATCAAGCAAGACCACATTGGCCCGCTCAGGCTTGCCAAGCTTACGTCCCAGCTGGGTTGCCAGCGCCAGACCGCCAGCACCGCCGCCAACGATCACGATGGTAGGAAGGCTCATGTCTTACTCCTTGACTTAAATGATATTCATCATAGAGGTTTCTCGCGGTAGTGACGAATGTAAGCCGCGGTTCATATAGCAAAGCCGACTCTCAGGGCTGGCTCTGAAGCGAGCTTTCGTTGACTATTCACGCAGATAAGGATGGCCACTTGCACCCACTTCTTCACGGCAAGCGTCTGATTGCTTTTGACCTCGATGGCACGCTCATCGATTCGGTACCCGATCTAACGGTCGCGGTTGCCCATGCGCTGGCCGACCAGGGATTGACAATGCCATCGGTAGATAAGGTTCGCGACTGGGTGGGAAACGGCGCGGCCGTGCTGGTTGAGCGCGCATTAACCTGGGCGTTGGGCGCGTCACCCGAGGCCCTGCTTTTTGATCGTGCTTACGCGGGGTTTTTACACCATTACGCGGCGGCCCCGAATCAGCTGACCGCCTTATACCCCGGCGTGAAACAAACGCTGATAACACTGCACGAGGCAGGCTATATGCTGGTGCTGATCACCAATAAGCCAGAGCGCTTTATTGCGCCTATTTTGGAGCATTTCGAGCTTAACGGCTGCTTTGCTCTGTGCCTGGGCGGTGATTCCCTGGCGGAGAAAAAACCTTCCCCGTTGCCGCTGTTGTACGCGGCTAAAGCCTGCGGTGTGACCCCCGGCGATTGCATGATGGTGGGGGACTCACGTCATGATATCGAAGCGGGTAAAGCCGCCGGGTTTACGACCCTGGCGCTGCCCTATGGCTATAATCACGGCGCACCGATCAGCCACAGCGACCCTGATGCCGTACTCACGTCACTCGACGAAATGATCGCCTGATGGGAGGCTGCTAGTCTTCTTCCCTGGCACCGCCCAAGGTGGCGTGCAACTGTTCCGCGTTGTGGCGCAGCATGTCAGCGTAGCTGGATGCCGGGCCGTCACTGCCGCTCAGGGCATCCACGTAGAGCGGTCCTGCCAGGGGAAGATCGGCATAACGTGCCTGGGCGTCCATGTGAATCTTCGGCGTGGTGCTCTCAAAGAACAGGCCGGGCGGTCGTTTCTCGGCCAGCTTGGCCTGCATGCGAGCCATCGCAGCGGCCGTCCCCATGGCTTCGTGGTTAACGCCCCATAAGGCATCGTAATCGAACGCGTAAGCATCGGCGAAGTAGGCAAGGCCGGCTTCACTGGTTACCAGCGTTCTGTTGGTCTGGGGAATACCGCCCAAGCGCTCTTCAAGCTCGGCATCGAGCTCATTCAGCGTCTGCTTGAGATCAGCGGCGCGTTGATCGAAGGTGTCAGCATGGTCCGGTGCATGTTTTGACAGGGTGTCGGCGATAACGTCCACATAGGCGGCGGCACCTTCGGGGGCCATCCACATGTGGGGGTTAGCGTAGCCTTGATAACGGCCAGAGGTGAGCGGCAGCGCCGGGTAGTCTGCATTCTCTGCCAAGGCCACCATGGGCAGATCATTTTCCACGATGGCTTTTACATCGCGCAGCCAAGGCTCCAATTCCAAGCCGTTGTAAATGACCAGATCGGTTTCTTCCAGTGCCAGCACATTGGGCGGGGTCAGCTCCCAGCGGTGGACGTCTTCATCGGGCGGGACGATCACATCCACGCTAACCGCGTCGCCCGCCACGCGCTTGACCAGATCAGCGATCACCGAAAATGACACCACCACCCGAAGCGAGGTTTGCGCCGTGGCCGAGGGGCTGGCGACCATCAATGCCAACAGCAGCAGCCCCCATTTCATGACGTTGTTACGCATCCCACGCTCCTGACTCTCTTTAAAAGCGACTGATAATAAAGATTGTTATGCCGCGATACTAGCGCCTGTTAGCTTAGAGGCGCACCGCAAACGTGACATTATCACTAGGCTGGTAAGCCATATTTTAACAGCATAGCGTGTTACCGTGGGTGTCCCGGCGTTAACGTCCCCCGGTCGCCTTCTTAACCCCTGCACTGATACATCGGGTTGGGGTATCATCGCGGTAGAGCAGTTATTAATGATCGTTTTACCTTGACGGAGCAAGTAGCCAATGGCGCAGGGGAAGGTCGCGAAGCGCGTCCTTATGGTCGACAATTATGACAGCTTCACGTTTAACATCGTCCAGTACCTGGTCGAGCTGGGCGCTGATGTCGTGACCTACCGTAATGACGAGATCACCATCGAGCAGATGGCTGCACTCGCTCCAACGCATCTGGTCATCTCACCAGGCCCCTGTACGCCCAACGAGGCGGGAATTTCCCTGTCGGCCATTGAGCATTTTGCTGGCACACTGCCGGTATTGGGGGTGTGTCTGGGGCATCAGGCCATTGGCCAGGTCTACGGCGGCCATGTGGTGCGCGCCCCGGAGGTCATGCATGGCAAGACCTCAGCGGTGGAGCATGATAACCAAGGGGTGTTTGTCGGCCTGGAAAATCCGCTGGAAGTAACCCGTTATCATTCGCTGGTGGTGGACAAGCAACGCCTGCCCGACTGCCTGGAGATAACCGCCTTGACTGCGGATGACGACGTGACGCCAGGCGTTATCATGGGCCTGCGCCACCGGGAGCTCGATGTTGAAGGCGTTCAGTTTCATCCTGAATCCATCCTTACCCGTCAAGGTCATGCGCTACTGGCCAACTTTTTACAACGCGGCTGATCGCCGGTAATACAGCTTTAGGGGCTTTCCTGTTCATGCAAATGCGAGACGCAATTAACGCGGTGATGCGCCGCGAAGACCTCTCTTTCGATGCCATGCACGCGCTGATGCGCCAGATCATGACCGGTGAAGCGTCCGATGCCCAGATTGGCGGTCTGCTGGTGGGGCTCGCCATGAAAGGCGAGAGCGCTGTCGAAATCAGCGCTGCCGCCCAGGTGATGCGGGACCTGATGAAGCGGGTTGAGCTGGATGTCGACAACATCGTGGATATCGTCGGCACCGGCGGTGATGGCGCCAACCTGTTCAACGTGTCTACCGCCGCCAGCTTTGTCGCTGCTGCCGCTGGCGCTCATGTGGCCAAGCACGGCAACCGCAGCGTGTCATCGTCGTCTGGCAGTGCCGATCTCTTCGACGTGGCGGACATTTACCTCGACCTAAAGCCTGAGCAGGTTGCCCGCTGTATCGAACAAGTGGGGGTCGGGTTCATGTTTGCTCCCAATCACCACCCGGCGATGCGCCATGCCATCGGCCCGCGCCGTGAAATGGGCGTACGTACGCTGTTTAATATCCTCGGGCCGTTGACCAACCCGGCCAGCGCGCCCAATCAAGTGCTGGGTGTCTATGCGCCGTCGCTGGTGCCGCTGATGGCAGAAGTGCTTAAGAAGCTCGGCAGCCGCCACGTGCTGGTGGTGCATTCCGAAGACGGCCTGGATGAAATTTCGCTGGCCGCCCCGACCCAGGTGGCGGAGCTAAAAGACGGCGAGATTACCCAGTACACCATTAATCCCGAGGACTTCGGCATCGAGCGTCAGAGCCTGGCCACCCTCAAGGCCACCAGCGCGGAAGATAGCTTGCGGCTGGTAAAAGCGGCACTGAGCGGTGAGGATGCGGCGGCGGACATGGTCGCGCTGAATGCTGGCGCGGCGCTGTATTGCGCGGGCGTGGCGGATAGCTTGAAAGAGGGCGTGATGTTGGCCCAGGATGCCCAGGCCTCCAAGTTACCGCTTGAAAAGCTTAAAGAATTGTCCCACTTCACCAGCGTTTTTAAACAGTAGGCCCTTAAACAAGGTAAGTTTTAAACAAGAAGAGACCCTCATGACTCAACAGGCAACGCCGACTATTTTAACGCGCATTCTGGACCGCAAGGACCAGGAAGTGACCGAGCGCCGCCAGGCCGTCTCGGAAGCCGACCTGCTGGCGCTGGCTGAAAAGCAGAGCGCCCCCCGGGGCTTTATTGATGCGCTTGACCGACGCATTGCCGCTGGCGACCCGGCCATCATCGCTGAAATCAAAAAAGCCTCGCCTTCCAGAGGGGTGATTCGTGAGGCGTTTCATCCGTCGGATATCGCCAAAAGCTACGCCCAGGGCGGTGCGGCGTGCCTATCGGTTCTCACCGATGCCGATTTTTTCCAGGGCCACGAAGATTATCTGATTGCCGCGCGTGATGCCTGTTCGCTGCCGGTGATTCGCAAGGATTTCATTACCCACGGCTACCAGGTTTCCGAGGCGCGCGCCATCGGCGCGGACTGTATTCTATTGATTGTGGCCGCCCTCGACGACGCCCAGCTACGCGACCTGAACCAGCAAGCCGTCGCTCTGGGGATGGACGTGTTGGTAGAAGTCCACGATGCTGACGAACTGACACGTGCCATGGCGCTGGATCTCAAGCTGATTGGGATTAACAACCGCAACCTGCATACCTTCGAGACCAGTTTGAACACCACGCTGGAACTGCTGCCGGGGATTCCAGAGGGGGTGACGGTGATCACCGAATCGGGCATCCATACCCGGGACGACGTGGAGTTGATGCGTGACCACGAAATTAACGGTTTTCTGGTAGGTGAGGTCTTCATGCGTGAAGCCGACCCAGGTGACGCCCTCAGTCGGCTGTTTTTCTAGCCCTGCCGAGGCTTCGTCCGCCAGCTCAGCACCGCCACGGTCAGCGCAGGCAGGAAGGTCACGGTGACGATGGCCGTGCCGAGCAGCCCGAACAGCACAACGGCACCGACACCGCGGTAAAGCTCGGTGCCTTCGCCGGGTAAAAAGACCAGTGGCGAGAGCCCGCACAGGGTGGTGAGCGTGGTCATGGCAATGGGTCGCAAACGGCTTTCTACCGCATTGAAGACGGCATCGCGCACGCCCATGGACGTCTCGCGCAGGTTGGTGCGTGCCTGATGGACGACCAGTATCGGGTTGTTGACCACGGTGCCCATCAGTATCAGGAAGCCCAACATGGTGATCATGTCAAACGGCTGGCTGATGGCGTTCAGACCAACGCGCGGCAGCACCGCGCCCACGGTATTCATCAGCCATAGCCCGACGATGCCACCGGCCGCGCCGAGGGGGATGGTCGCCAGAATCAGCAGCGGGTAGCCCCAGTGGCTGAAAATCGCCACCAGCAGCAGATAGACAATCGCCAGCGCGATCAAGCCATTACCGGTTAACGCCTGGCGGGTGGCGTCCAGTTGATCCCCTGCACCTGTTACCGTCACGTCAATATCGCCCGGCAGCTCCCCTGCGTCGCGCATTGGCGCGATCACCTCGCGCTGCATCCGTTCAATCCCTGCTTCGAGCGCCACGCTGCGCGGTGGAATCACGTCCAGGGTCACGCTACGTCGACCATCGACCCGGCGGATGGTGGCGGTGCCCACGGTTTCTTCAATAGTGGCCACGTCATTGAGCGGTACGTTGAAGCCGGTCGGGGTATGAAGCGGCAGGCTGGCCAGTTGGTCGAGTTCAATGTCACCGGCGTCCGGACCATAGCCGTAAAGGTCGATTTTCTCATCGTCCAGATAGAAATCATCCAGATAGGCGCCGTTGGTCAGCACCGCGATAGCGGTGCCGAGGGCGTCTGTGTCGAAGCCTAACTCAGCGGCGCGTGCCCAGTCAGGGTAGACCTCGATCAGTGGCTGGCCAAGATCGAGCGCAGAGGGGCGCGACTGAATACGCGGATTGTCGAAGGTCGCCTCCGCGCGTTCATAGAGGCGGTTGGCCGTGGCGTAAAGCGTTTCCAGATCACTGCCCGCAATATCCAGGGTGATGCTGCGCGTGCCTCCATCGTTGCTGGAAATGATCGAACCGCGGGCGGCAAAGGCGCGCATATCCGGGTAGGCCTCGTAGCGCTCGGTCAGCGCGTCCATTAGCGCTTCAATATGATTGGGGTCGATGGTCTCGGCAATAATACGCAGGCTCTGCGCTTCGGCCTGAATGCCCATGGTGCGGATCGGTGGAACGTCGGTGTCGCCGCGCTCAAAGGCGGCCGGGTCGGCACCTACATGGGGTTCGAGTTCACGCTGGAGGGTTTGCGCGATTTCGTCCATGGTGGCGAGGTTGTAACTGGCAGGGGCATTCATGCTGGCAAAGGTCTTGGCTTCTTCGCCTTCGGGCAGGTACTCCGCGGGTGGCGTCAGCCAGACAAAGATCGCCACGCCGCCGACGACACCCAGCACGATGGCGGCCAGGCGCCGCCCGGCGCTTTGGATCATGCTGTTCACTACCCACAAACAGGCGCTCATCCAGCGCGGGCGCGTTGTGTCGCTATTTTCGCGCCCGCGAAAATCGATATGCGCCCCCAGGGTGGGGATAACGGTAATCGCGACGACCATCGAGACCAGGATCGAGGTGGATATGGCCACGGCGATATCGGAGTAGAGTTGCCCGGCCTCCTGCTCGATAAAGACGATCGGCACAAATACCAGAATCGTCGTCAGTGTTGAGGCGAGCACTGCCGACCAGACCTGTTTGACCCCCTCAAGCGCCGCCTGAAAACGTGCCAGCCCGCGGCGGCGCTGGGTTTCAATGCTTTCGAGCACCACAATGGTGTTATCGATGGTCATGCCAATGGCAAAGGCGACCCCGGCCAGGGAAATTACGTTCAGGGTGCGTCCTGCCAGTAGCAGGCCCAGAAAAGCGGCAATGGTACAGATGGGGATACCGATAACACCGGCAAAAGTGGCCCGCGCTGAACGTAGAAAGGCATACATCACCAGGGTAGCGAACAGCGCCCCCAGGCCAAGATTGACCCAGACATTGGCAATCGACGACTCCACGTAGCGTACGTCGTCGCTGGAGAGGGTGATTTGCATGCCTTGTTCGGCCAGCAGGCCCTCGTTCAGTGCCTCGACTTCTGCGAGCATGTCACGCTTGATATCGATCACGTTGGCGCCTGGCTCTCGGCGGACCTGGACGCTGAGCACCGGCTCCCCAGCGGCGTTATACGATCGTGACGTGAGTTCAGCGTAGGATTGCTGTACTTCAGCGACATCACCGAGGCGGATGATTTCATCGCCCTGGCGCCTGAGGATCAGCGCCTCAAGGCTTTGCACGTCTTCAAAGCGCCCCACGGTGCGCAGCAGATAACGACGCTTGCCACTTTCCAGATTACCGCCGGATACATCCTGGTTGCGTTCTTCCAGCGCGCTTTGAATATCGCTGATGCTTAGGTTGCGGGCGGCGAGGGCGTCCGGGTCGAGTAGCAGTTGCATCTGCCGTTCGGCACCGCCGGACACGTTGACTTCCGACACCCCGTTGACGCTTTCCATGCGCGGGCGCACGTTATCTTCCAGATAATCACGCATGGCGGGCATATCGAGCTGGCGAGGGTTGCCTTCGCGTGGGCCGACATTGAAATACATGAAGGCGTTGGCCGAAAACGAGTTGGCGACGATGCGCGGCTGGTCGACGTTGTTGGGGTAGGAGGGCACCTGGCTCAGGGCATTATTGACCCGGATCAGGGTTTCGGTGAGGTCGACGCCAAAGGGAAATTCCAGCTCGACTTCGGCGCTGCCACTGCTGGCGGTGGACTCCATGCGCTGCAGGTTGGGCACGTTACGCAGGTATTCTTCCTGCTCGATCAGGATATCTTTTTCGATGTCCTGCGGGTTGGCGCCCGCCCACTGGGTCTCGACGCCGATCACCCGGGTTTCCAGGTCGGGAATCATCTGCACGGGGATCCGCCAGATGGCAGCGATGCCCACAATCAACAGAATCAGCGTGACCACGCTGACCAGAATACCGTGGCGGATAATGGCGGCAAACATGCGTGGGCGTTACTCCTCGTCGTCGCTCAGGGTCAGTGCCTGATCCTGTTCGAGGCGTTCATTACCCACCACGATCACCCGGTCGCCGACCTCGACACCTTCATGAACGGCAACATCGCCCTCAAAGCCGCTGCCGATGTCGACGCGCTGCTCAACGGCGCGCCACTCGTCGTCCTGCTGACGGGCCAGCCAGACACTGACGCTGCCATCCGGGCGGCGGATCAATGCATCGCGGGGAACGCTGGGGCCGGGCTCTCCCTCGATTCGCAGGCGACCTTCAACGGCCATGCCGGGCAACAGTGCGAGTGCGTCGCCTGGGTCAGCGCGCAGCAGGAATTGGCGGCTGCTGGTGTCCTGAGGTACCTGTGCCTGGGGCTGGACGGCATACCACTGGTCGTCGCCTTCCTGGCGCATCTCGAGGGTGGCGTTGTCCATTTGCGCGTAGGCAGAGAAGGGTACCGGGAAATCAACCGTCAAGGCATCGACATCAACCAGTGTCATCAAGGTGTCGCCGGGGGAGACCCACTCGCCGAGTTGAATGTCCCGCTGGGTGATCAGCGCATCAAACGGCGCCGTTATCGCGTGGCGGGTAACGCGTAGCGCCCAGAGCGCGAGCTCGGCCTGCTGAGCTGCCAGGGTCGCCTCGGCGGCGGCGAGAGCATTTTGTCGCTGGCGCTGTTCGCTGGCCGCGATGTTCTGCTCTGCTACCAACTGGTTGGCTTCGTTCAGGCGTCGTAGGGCATCGTCGCGTTCGGCGCGGGCCTGGTCAACATTGGCCTGGGTACGTTGGCGTTCAAGTTCAGCCTCACGGCTATCCAGGGTTAATAAGCGCTCACCCTGGCGGACCCGTGCCCCCAGGTCCACGTGTAAAGTGCTTACCAGGCCTGACTCGGCGCTTGAGAGCTGCGACGTGCGTGGAGCGCTGACGCTACCGTTCAAACGGAGCATCTCGATACGCGGGGTGGCCTCGACGCGCTGGGTTTCCACCCGCGCTTGCTGAGCCGTGGCCGCGCCTCCTGTGGTCATCAGCAAGGTCAGCGCCGCGGCGCATGCCTTGACTGTTTGGCCGATAGCCCGAAATCGTCGCAAGATAGCCCACCATTGAACTCGACTAATTTGCCAGCATGCCATAATAGAACGGTCTGCTGGCGTTGGTGAGATCAACGTTATCCGCGCTTGAGGGCGCTCAGCAGCGCTTGAAGGGGATGCTCGAGCGTTTGTGCCGAATAACGCTTCACCTGGCTGCGGCAGGAGTAGCCGGTGGCCAGGAGCTTGCCCGCATTTTCATCGGCGTCTACCTGGGGTTGCCAGGACTGGGCGTAAATGGTTCTGGATGTAGCGGTATTGCGGGTTTCATGGCCATAAGTGCCGGACATGCCGCAGCAGCCGGTGCTGACCAACTCGAGCTCCAGCCCGAAGGCGGCAAACACCTGCTGCCACGCCTTGGGGCTACCCGGCGCATTGGTGCTTTCGGTGCAGTGAGAAAGCAGCTTGAAGCCTGGATCATTCACCTCCAGCGGGCGGGTCGCAAGGGTGTTGAGCCGGGTGGCCAGCCATTCCTGCAGCATCAGTACTTCCGGTACGGCCTCATTGCCCAGCGCTTTGACGTACTCCTGGCGATAGGTGAGGGTCATCGCCGGGTCGATACCCACCAGCGGAATATCAAAGTGCGCCAGTGTGCGCAGCCGCTCGGCCTGTTTCTGCGCCGTGCGTTCAAACGCCCCTAGAAAACCCTGCACATGCAGTGGCTTGCCGTTGGCCGAATAAGGCATCACGAAGACCCGCAGGTTGAGGCGTGACAACAGCTCGACAATATCCATCACCAGCTTGGCTTCAAAGTGGCTGGTAAATGCATCCTGGACGATGATTACGCTGTTGGCGCGCTGCTGTTCGGTGAGTAGGGCCAATGACGTGGGGGTGGCTTCCGCCACGCCCCAGGCGCGCAGTTTTTTCTTGAGGTTGGCGCGGGACAGCGCGGGGGAATCGCTAATCCCCATGCCTTTGCGCATGAGTTTTTCCACCCAGCGCTGACCCAGCACGGCATTATACAGCGGGGCAATCCTGGCAAAGGCTGGCAACATCCATTCAGTGCCGCCGATGACATAGTCCCGCAGCGGGCGCAGGTAGCGGCCGTGGTAGACCTCCAGAAACTGCGAGCGGAACTGCGGCACGTTGACCTTGACGGGGCACTGTCCCGCGCAGGATTTGCACGCCAGGCAACCGGCCATGGCGTCGTAAACCTGGTGAGAGTAATCGTGGTGCTGCTTGCGGCTCAGCGTGTTGATCACCCGCCGCGGGAAGTGCTTGATAAAGCCCCAGCCGCCTTCGGCTTTTTTCTGGCGCGACTCTTCCACCACGTCGATCCCTGCCTGGGACTGCAGGCGCAGCCATTCGCGGGTCAGGCTGGCGCGGCCTTTGGGCGAATGGCGGCGATCGCGGGTGGCCTTCCATGACGGGCACATGGGGTCATCGACGTCGTAGTTGTAGCAGGCGCCATTGCCGTTGCAGTAGACCGCGGCGTCGTAGGCCTGCCAGGCCCGCTCGTCGATGGTGCGGTCGAGCTGGCCACGCATCGGCACGCCGTCAATGGCGAGCAGCTCCGGGTCGTGCTCCCGGGCAATCAGCTCGCCCTTGTCCGAGGGCGAGGCAATCTTGCCGGGGTTGAGCTGGTTATAGGGATCAAAGGCGGCCTTGACCCGTTGCAGGCTGGGATAGAGCTTGCCGAAAAACTTGGGGCCGTACTCGGAGCGTATGCCCTTGCCATGCTCACCCCATAGAAGCCCCCCGTATTTCTGGGTAAGGGCGACCACCTCGTCGGAAATCTCCCGAATCAGCGCTTCCTGAGCCGGGTCTTTCATATCCAGCGAGGGGCGAACGTGGAGCACTCCGGCATCCACGTGGCCAAACATGCCGTAGGCGAGCCCCCGGGCATCCAGTGCGGCGCGAAACTCGGCAATATAGTCGGCCAGGTGCTCCGGCGGCACGGCGGTGTCTTCCACAAACGGCAGCGGGCGCTTCTCGCCCTGGACATTGCCCAATAGGCCCACCGAGCGCTTGCGCATGCCGTAGACGGTCTTGATCTGCCCGCGGCCTTCGGCCAGGGTATAGCCCAGCCGTTCGACGCTGGCATCGTGGCGCAAATGCTCGGTGAATGCGCGAACCCGCCGGGCCAGCGCATCGGGGTCGTCGTCGTTGAACTCGACCAGGTTAATGCCTCGAATGGCGGTGTCCCCGGCCGGGAAAAACTCGGCCACGCTGCTCCAGACGAAGTCGTCCATGGCGAGTTGCAGCACGGTGTCGTCGATGGTTTCGATGGACGTTGGGCGAGCATTTGACGCCATCAGCGCCTTGGCATCCCGCAGGGCCTCCATGAAACCGGCGTAGCGAACGTTCACTAACGTCGAGTGCTTGGGAATCGGCAGGACATTCAATACGGCTTCGTTCAGAAACCCAAGCGAGCCTTCCGACCCGCACAGCAGGCTGTTGAGGTTGAGCTGGCCGTCCTGCTCCCGCAGGTGGGCCAGGTCGTAGCCGGTCAGGCAGCGGTTGAGCGGTGGGAAGGTGGTCTCGATCAGTTCACGCTGCTGGTCGATAATCTCGGCGGCGGTGGAATGAACCCGGCCGAGGATGCCGTCCTGCTGGCATTCCGTGGTTTCTTCTTCAACGCTCAGCGGGCGGCTGTGCAAGTGCTTACCCCCCAGCAACACCGTGTCGAGCTCGAGCACATGGTCACGGGTCTTGCCGTACTCGCAGCTGCCCTGGCCGCTGGCGTCGGTGGATATCATGCCGCCGATCGTCGCGCGGTTGGAAGTCGACAGCTCCGGGGCAAAAAACAGCCCGTGTGGCTTGAGTGCTGCGTTGAGCTGGTCTTTGACCACGCCCGCCTGGACGCGCACCCGGCGATTCTCCACGTCGATCTCGATAATCTGGTCCATGTGGCGGGAAACATCCACCACGATGCCGTCGGTCAGCGACTGGCCGTTAGTGCCGGTGCCGCCGCCCCGGGGCGTGAGCACGATATCGCGATGGGGGACTTCGCTTGCCAGCTTGGCCAGCCGCTCCAGGTCTTCGGCGTGCTTGGGAAAGACCGCGGCCTGGGGCAGGCGCTGGTAAATCGAGTTGTCCGTCGCCAGTACTGTCCGGTTGGCGTAATCCGGCGCGATCTCGCCTTCAAAACCGCGCGTTTTCAGCGCCTCGAGAAAGCGCACATAGTGAGTGCCCAGGCGTTCGAGTGGTGCGGTACGCGAATCCAGAGATGCAATCATAATTGAGCAAGCCGTCACTGCTGAAAGCGGATGAAGAGAAGGCGACTACTTTACCGCAGTGGCCGACGGCCTGCACCTGGGCGGCGGCGTTATGCCTCGCCCAGTGCTTCCTTGACGAGCGTGGAAGATGATTCGGACATGGGCAGCGCCAACGCCAGCTCGTGGGCACGCGGGGACATTTTACGCCAGGTCATCTGCACAATGCGCACCATATGATCGTGCTCGACCTTGCGCGAGAAATCGGCGAAGTAGTTTTCCAGAAATACCAGGCAGGCGCAGTCTTCCAGTGCCTGCACCTCAGGGTCGCGTCCCAGACCTTTCTTGCCGATCATTGCCGCGACGCGTTTGGCGTCCTCGGCGCTGTACCCGGCCTCTTCCATCAGTTGGGCCGTGGTCTCGCCTGCACGCTTGCCCTGGTCGCGCCGCCAGGTCAAATAGCCCACCCGGCCTTTGTCGTAGTCTTCCCGGGGCACCTGCCAGCGCTGCAAATGCTGGGCCCGCACTGCCAACTGCAACAACTCGCCGGGCGAATCGTATACGTGCGCAAGCCACTTGCTCATGCGCTGGGCATAAGCCAGCTCCTGGGGCATGGCGGTGCCATCGACAAGCGTCGTGGAGCGCGGGTCCTGGGCATGCAGCGCATCAATGGCGTCTAGTGTTTGTTTAAAAGCGGTAGGCATGGTGTTGGAGCTCGGCAAGAAATGGGCGATGAAATTTCAATCATCATCAGGTTGCCGAGAAACGTTGAGAATCTCAACTGCTACAGGTAGGTGAAGTGAGGGGAGCCTGGCAGTGAGTGAATCGTTTCCAGACGTACAGTTACAAAAAATCAGTCGCTTGGAAACTTCTGCTTTTGGTGAAGTACCCGCATGATATGAATCGAGGAATGATCGACCCAGTAGGAAATAATCATCGAAATCTCCGGGATGATAAGCAATCTGCCTGGAATGCCATCCCGCTGCACACCCATCAATGGCTGATCAAGTAGACTCTCAGCTTTCGCTTCAATGATGTCGTCGGTTTTCTCAGCGACGTCAGGATTGACGTCGTAAAGAAATTCGAAGATCTTCTCGCGGTCATTCAGAGCCTCTTCTTCCCACAAGATCATTTGTTTGCCCGACCCCGAATGTTGGCTTTGCGTTCAGCCATTTGTACCTTTGCACGTTCGTGATCAATAAAGGAAGCCTTGCCACCATCGAGCTTCTCGAAGGCTAGATTTATTTGCTGGGTTAGCCATGCATCGTGAGATAACGCCTTGCGTTGCTGCTCGGCCAATTGCTCGGTGAATTCGCGGCAGGCATCACTTAATGTACGGCCCTGGCTCTCAGCCATTTGCTGGCTTAAGCGTTTTGTCTCTTCATCAACCCGAAACTGAATTCTGGTGTCCATGGTGACTGCCCATCCTGTTTGTGTGTGTACATATGTTAGCACAAAAGACTGAAACATGACGCGGGCTATTCCCTTTTCAAGATCCTCTCCTAGGCACCCATAGCCCCCGCACGCGCTTTTGCCTACAATAGTTGCCTTTGTTGTCGGCGTTTTGCGCCGTGGTTTACTGAATTCAGGCCAAGGGATACCTCATGCTCGATCCGAAACTGCTGCGCGGTGATCTTGATGCGCTGGCGCAACAACTGGCCCGCCGGGGCTTTGTGTTGGATAAACAGGGACTGCAGGCGCTGGAATCGCGCCGTCGCGAGCTGCAAACCCAGACGGAGCAACTGCAGAACGAGCGCAACACCCGTTCCAAGGCGATTGGCAAGGCCAAGGCCAACGGCGAGGATATTCAGCCGTTGCTGGACGAGGTCAGTGACCTGGGCGAGCGCCTGGATGCCGCGAAACAGCAGCTGGCAGCGGTGCAGGCCGAGTGGGACGATGCGATCAGCGGGATTCCCAATATCCCTCATGACAGCGTGCCGGAAGGCAAAAGCGAAGACGATAACGTCGAGCTGCACCGTTGGGGCACGCCTCGTGCATTCGATTTCGAGGTGCAGGATCACGTCGATCTGGGCAAGCAGTCAGGCTATCTCGATTTTGATTTGGCTTCCAAGCTCACCGGCGCACGCTTTGCAGTGATGCGCGGGCCGGTAGCACGCCTGCACCGCGCACTGGCGCAGTTCATGCTGGACACCCAAACCGAGCAGCACGGCTACGAAGAATGTTATGTGCCCTACATGGTCAACCGGGAGTCGCTGATCGGTACCGGCCAGTTGCCCAAGTTTGGCGAGGACCTGTTTCGCCTGGACGATGAGCGTGAATATCACCTGATTCCCACCTCGGAAGTGCCGCTGACCAACTTTGTGCGCGATGAGATCGTCGACCAGGCGGCGCTGCCCATGAAGCTCACCGCGCATACGCCGTGCTTCCGGTCTGAGGCAGGTTCACATGGGCGCGATACCCGCGGCATGATTCGCCAGCATCAGTTCGACAAGGTCGAGATGGTGCAGATTGTCGAGCCGGAACACAGCTACCAGGCGCTGGAGGACATGCGCGGCCATGCGGAGGCGATCCTGCAGGCGCTCGAGCTGCCGTATCGCGTGGTGACGCTATGCACCGGTGACATGGGCTTTGGCGCGGCCAAGACCTACGACCTGGAAGTATGGTTGCCCAGCCAGGAGACCTACCGCGAGATTTCCTCGGTTTCCAACTGCGAGGATTTCCAGGCGCGGCGCATGCAGGCGCGCTTCCGTCATCCGGATGCGAAAAAGCCTCAGTTGTTGCATACCTTGAACGGCTCGGGGCTGGCGGTCGGGCGCTGCCTGCTGGCGGTGCTTGAAAACCACCAGCAGGCGGATGGCTCGGTGGTTATTCCTGAGCCGCTACGTCGCTATCTGGGCGGGCTGGAGCGTCTGGTCCTTTAAGGGCCCATTCTACGTTAACGCCTGCTTCTATGCGGATGGTCCCGGGGCGATATTCGCTGCTGGGGCTATGGCCGGTATCGGCACTGGCGCTGCTCTCTGCCCGCATTGACATCATGCGGGGTTGGAAGATGGGCGACTGGGTTTCTTCGATGTGCTGAACATGACCGAGGTCGGTATCCAGCGTATCGGCCATCAGCTCGGCCTTGTGCCGGGCTTTCTCCAGGGCCTTGACCAGCGCTTCGTCGCTGGCGGCGTCACGGTCCTGCAGGTCGAATTGCACGCCGTCCAGGGCGTTCACGCCTGCATCCATCAAGGCGTCCAGCACGTCACCAAGCTGTCCGATATCCGTCAGTTCGACGGTGACCGGGCGTTCGAGCCGCGTGCGTTGCAGCGTTTCACCCTCACCATTACTGCCACGCGGGCCTGATACCTGCTCAGGGTAAATATTCAAGGAACCGGCGCTGATCGCATCGCGCTCGAGGCCGCTATCTTCCATCGTGTTTATCAGCTCGCTGGCGCGGCGCTCAAGACGCTCCCGCGCTGCGGTCAATTCGTCGCTGTCGGTGTCTTCGAGGCTTGATAGCGCGGGTGTCTTTTCCCATAAGCGGGCACTGAGGGTGGCTTTGTCAGGCGCGACCTCAACAAAGGACTGAGCCTGGACATGCAAACTCGGCGGCGTGGGGGCTGCCTGGGCCATCGGAATGCTGATCAGGGTAAGCAGTGCACTGACGACCAGGCTTTGGCGTAATGGTGTTTTAGAGGGCAAGCGAAATTTCATGGGCAACATCCCTATAAATGCGTGTGCGCTCAGGCGCATGGCGGAGGAGAACGAGTAAGACTAGACTCTGCTTTGAATGCGGCAGGCTAAAGAAAGTTCAGCCGTGGCAGTGTGGTTGATAGTTGTTGCTAGAAGTTTGCACGCTAGGTGCTAAATTCCGTTGTCTTCTGGTCTAGAAGGCGATGTTGCTTAGAAATGGAGGCGTATGTCGAAGTTATCGGATGAGGATTACCGCAGTATTCCATTGAATGCCACGCTGGCCATGGCCGCTTTGGTGGTCATTATGGCGGGAATGAAAATGGGCGCGGACCTGCTGGTCCCCCTGCTGCTCGCCATTTTTATCGCTGTGGTATGCACGTCCCCCGTGCATTGGCTGAATCGTTGCGGGCTTAGCTTACGGCTTGCGGTGTTTCTCACCTTGATGTTCATGCTGGTGTTTTTGTCGATGATCGGCCTGCTGGTAGTGAACAGTTTCAGCACCTTCATCCAAGCCCTGCCTGATATTGAAACGCGTCTTTATGAGCACTACTGGGATGTATTAAATGCGTTGGCGTCTCGCGGCCTGGCAATAGACCCGGATCAGCTTAGCTCGATGCTGGAAATGGATAGTGAAGGAGCCTGGATGCAAACCTTGCTGGGAGAGGTTGGCAACCTGTTCATGCAGAGCACCATTGTCGCGTTGCTGGTTATTTTCCTCTTGTTCGAAACGCTGAATTTCCGCGATAAGGTATCGCGAGCCCTGGAAAACCCAGCGCCGAGTTTGAAGCGTTTCAGCGAATTCAGCCTGACGTTGAAACGTTACCTTGCCGTAAAGACGGTGATCAGCCTGGCGACGGGTATTTTGGTATGGCTGTCTTGCCTGATGGTGGGAGTCGAGTTCCCGCTGCTGTGGGGGGTACTGGCTTTTGCGCTCAACTTTATTCCCAATATTGGTTCTGCGATTGCCGCGATTCCGCCTGTTTTATTGCTGCTGGTCTCTCAGGATGGGGGTGTCTGGCAGGCATTGCTGCTGGCATCCGCTTACCTGGGGATCAATTTCGTGCTGGGTAACCTGGTCGAGCCGCGGATCATGGGGCAGGCGCTGGGGCTTTCCACCTTCGTGGCGTTTTTATCGCTGGTGGTATGGGGGTGGGTGTTTGGGGTTGCCGGGATGCTGCTCTCGGTCGTTTTGACCATGACGCTCAAGATAGCCCTGGACAGTCATCCGCAAACGCGATGGATGGCGCACTTGTTGGGGCCGGGCAGTCGGAAAGGAGAGACCTCGAGTAAGCAGGACGCTCGCCGCCCGCCCTGGCTGAGGCGGCACTGAGCTGAACAAGCAAAACCGCCGACACTGTCGGCGGTTTTGTTACGTCAAGCGTTCTGGTCGATAAACTGGGTTAGCTGCGATTTTGATTGAGCGCCCACCAGCGATGCCACTTTGGTGCCCGCTTTGAAAAGCATGACGGTGGGAACGCCACGCACGCCTTGCTCTGCCGCGATCTCGGGGGCGTCATCAACGTTGACGCTGACCACCTTGAGGTTTTCGCCTTGCTCGTCGGCGACTTCATCGACCACCGGGGCCATGACTTTGCAGGGGCCGCACCAGGGGGCCCAGAACTTCAGTAGGACTGGCTGTTCGGCGTTGAGGACTTCTTGCTCAAAATTGGCGTTAGTAACATCAACATTAGTAGCCATTTGCTTCTCCCGTTTGCGTTGCTCTTGCTGTTTCGTTGCCTCAAATGGAGCAACGGTCATCACGCGATTGCATAGCGCATTTCATCGCGCCAAGTCGGCAAATGTTAGCGGGCGAAACGGGGTGTGGCAAATGCGATCGGCGCGAAATCGATAAAATAGTAAAAAGTAATAGGTGCTGCCAAGGCTGTTTTTTTATACTATAAAGGCATTATAGCGTTTTTTTTTATTCTAATAATGGTTGTGTGAGCCAAGTGCCAACGGCAGCGCTTGCCGTTTCAACGCAATCATCCGTGCATTGACCGGTTAGGTGACACTATGAAACTGCAGCAGCTTCGCTACATTTGGGAAGTGAATCGGCACAATTTGAATGTTTCGGCCACCGCGCAAAGTCTTTACACCTCGCAGCCTGGAATTTCCAAACAAATTCGCCTGTTGGAAGACGAACTGGGCGTCGAGATTTTTGCGCGTAGTGGTAAGCACCTGACCCGTGTGACGCCTGCCGGTCAGTCGATCATCGATCTGGCCGGGCAAGTGCTGCGGTTGACCGAGAACATCAAGCATGTGGCCCAGGAGCACAGCGACGAACGGCGCGGTAGTCTGGCGATTGCCACCACTCATACCCAGGCGCGCTATGCGCTGCCGCCCATTATCAGCGCTTTTACCCAGAAGTATCCCGATGTGGCGCTGCATATGCAGCAGGGCACGCCCAAGCAAATTGCCCAGATGGTTAGTGAGGGGCAGGCCGATTTCGCCATTGCCACCGAGTCGCTGGAGCTGTTTACCGATCTTATTCTGCTGCCTTGCTATCGCTGGAACCGTTGTGTTCTGGTGCCCAAAGACCATCCGCTGGCCCATCTGGAGGCGCCGCTGACACTGGAAGCGCTGGCGGAGCATCCGCTGGTCACCTATGTGTTTGGCTTCACGGGGCGTTCCCAACTGGATGATGCGTTCAAGGCCAAGGGACTGACACCGAACGTGGTGCTCACGGCGGCAGATGCCGATGTGATCAAAACCTACGTACGGCTCGGCATGGGGGTAGGTATTGTGGCGCACATGGCCGTTGACCCGGCGTTGGACGATGATCTGGTTGCGCTGGATGCACGTCATCTTTTTGCAAGCTCCACGACCAAGATTGGTATTCGTCGTGGCACCTTCATGCGCGGTTACATGTACGATTTTCTGACCCGCTTTGCGCCTCATCTTACCCGTGACCGGGTGGAAGAGGCGCTGACCGCAGGCCCGCGTCATGAGCAGTCGTTATTCGACGACCTGGACCTGCCGGAGTATTAAACTGACCTGCGGTGTGAGATCAGTGCTGTAGATGCAGTCCGCATTCGCGCTTTTCCTCGACCTTGGTGGGGTCAAAGTAGTCGAAGTTGTTGGGCAGGTTGTGGGCTTGCAGGTACTGATACATATCCTTGGCCGTCCACTGAAGCAGCGGCGCGACTTTCAGCAGGCCATCAGCATTGCGGCTGACCGGTTGCATCCTGGCACGTTCCGGGGTGTCTTCCGCCCGCAGGGCGGTGAACCATACATCCGGTTGCATTTCCCTCAGAGCACGTTCGAAAGGCTCGATTTTGACTTCCTGGGTAAAGGCATCATGGCGCGGGTCATCAATACCCGGCATGGGGCCTTCCAGCGCTTCGCGATGCGCGCGGGTCCGCTTGGGCAGGAAGCTGACGATATTCAGATCAAGCTGCCTGATGAGCTCATCGGCGAACTGGTAGGTCGCCTCGGTGTTGTAGCCACTGTCCATCCATACGATGGGAATATCGGGGCGCACCTGAGTCACCATGTGCAGAATCACCGCTTCGAACGGGCGGAAATTGGTGGTGCAGATAGGCTGTGTGCCTTGCGCCATCGCCCACTCGATTAATCCTTGAGGGTTGTTGGCAAAGTCGTTGTTGATCGCGTCAAGTTCTGAGGACATGCTGCCTCCTTATCGTCGGAAAGATCCTGTCGCTAGACTACCAAAGAGCAGGCAGGTCGCCCCAATACCGTTTGGTTTGGCTTTTATATTCCTTCTTGATATATAAATTATCCTTTCTTATTCCAGAGCTTTAATCAAATGGCGAATCTTGTCCAACGTCTCGGTGTATTCCTCATCGACGTTGGAGTCGGCTACCAGTCCGCCACCGCCCCATACGTGAAGCCGACCGGCATCGGCCACCACTGTGCGAATGGCAATCGAGGTGTCCATGCTTCCCCGCACGTCGACATACCCGAGGCTGCCGCAGTAAATGCTTCGTTGGCAGGGTTCCAGCTCATCGATGATCTGCATGGCACGAATTTTGGGTGCGCCGGTAATCGAGCCGCCGGGAAACGCAGCGGCGAGAAGCGCGAGGGCGGCACGCGGGTCGGGGAGCTGTCCCTGGATGACGCTGACCAGGTGATGAACGTTGGGATAGCTCTCCAGGTGACAGAGCTGAGGAACCCTGATCGTGCCGGGCAAGCAGATACGGCCCAGGTCATTACGCAAAAGGTCAACGATCATGACATTTTCGGCCCGGTCTTTACGGCTATTGAGCAATTGCTCGGCGAGTGCTTTGTCCTCTTCAGGGGTAATGCCGCGGGGGCGCGTTCCCTTGATCGGGCGAGTTTCCACCTGGCCCTGATGGCTACGAATGAACCGTTCCGGCGAGAGCGAAAGCACTGCTTTGTCCTGCCACGCCATGAATCCTGAAAAAGGCGTGGGGGTGGCGCGGCGCAGGCGTAAATAGGCTTGCCACTCATCGCCCTGGTAAGACGCCGAAAAGCGTTGGGCCAGGTTGATCTGGTAGCAGTCGCCCGCGCGAATATAGTCCTGTACGGCATGAAAGCGCTGGTGGTAATCAGCGCGGCTGAGTTCCGCCTGAAAAGAAGCGGTCAGGCAAAACGGCCCCGTCGCTGGCTCTGGATGGTCAAGCCAGCGCATGACCTTTGTGCGGCGCTCGGCGGTGGCGACGAGCCAGGCCTGCTGGGTTTGGTGGTCAAGCGTGATGCACCAGTCATAGAGCCCCATTCGGGCCTGGGGCAGGTCGGTGACACGCGGCTGCTGGCTGGCAATCGACTGCTGCTCACGGCCCAGGTCATACCCCCAGTAACCGATCAAACCGCCCGCAAAGGGGAGCTCGCCCATGTCTTGTGATGGTACAGGCAACTGGTCAAGCAGCCACTGCTGGGGGGCAAACGCATCAGGCCAGTCGAGAGGCGCAGTGAGTCGATCGGACGTGATCTTCGATTGGCCGTTGGCATCGATTTCAAGCGTCGCCAGTGGATCACTGCTCATGATGTCAAACCGACCGTTGGCCAGCGGGCGCCCGCTATCGAGCAACACCGCGCCTGAGCGTTGGCGAAGTGTCGCGAATGTCGTCAACGGGTCGGGTAGGTAGGGCAGTGCCGTCAGTGTTAACGCCGATGTCATGAAGCAAACGCCTGGCCGAGTGGGCAACGCATTTTAGAGGGCGTTAAACAAGGACACCAGTCGATCTTCTCTACGGCTTTCTCACGTTAATCGCATGATGCAGGACATCGTTGTCAGCGGTGCCCCGCTTTTCGTCAGATTGTTGACATCGTAAAACCTTGTTGCCCTAAGTCGTACGACAAAAGGCATATATGTTCGAACGATAAGCAAGGTTGACGGTAGTTTTTAGGAGGGCTAAAGTTGCTCCACTATCTAATTGTCGACAATTCATCATGACGCTATCAGCTGTGACTACACATAAAGATTCATCGGATCATGATGCGGCTTCTCCAGAAGTACGCACCCTGGCCGAGAGGGTTTTCCAGCAGCTCCAGGAAGCCATCGTTCGCGGTGAACTCGCCCCCGGGAGCAAGATTACCGAACCGGGTTTATCGAAAACCTACGGTATATCGCGAGGGCCGCTGCGTGAAGCAATGCGCCGCCTGGAGGCACACCGCCTAATCGAGCGGGTTCCCCATGTCGGGGCCCGGGTCGTCAAGCTCTCAATGAAAGAGCTGATTGAGCTTTTTGACGTGCGCGAGGCGCTGGAAAGCATGGCGGCGCGTCTTGCCGCCGAGCACATGTCGCCGGAAGAGGTGCAGGGCTTGCGGGATGTTCTGGCGCTTCATGAAGGTCAGGCAGACTTAAAGCGTGGCGAAGCCTACTATCAGCGCGAAGGCGATCTCGATTTTCACTACTGTATTGTGCAGGGCAGTCATAACAAGATGCTGATGAACCTGCTGTGTGACGATCTCTACTACCTCGTGCGTCTTTATCGTACCCAGTTCAGCGCCAGCGGCGCGCGCCCCCAGCGGGCTTTTGTGGAACACCACCGCATTGTCGATGCCATCGAAGCTGGCGACGCCGAACTGGCCGAATTATTAATGCGCCGCCACGTCAGCGCCTCCCGCGCCAATGTCGCCGACCGTTATGCCACCATTCTTGAACAACAATCATCGACGCACTCGGGGTAAAACGCCGTATACCCGTGTCGGATTACAAAGGAGTCTACGCCCATGTCCCATTCAAGCTTGTCAGGTTCAACACCCGGTGCCCGCTTTCGGGCGGCGCTTGAGGCGAATCGGCCCCTGCCGATTCTTGGCGCCATCAACGCTTACACGGCGATGATGGCCGAGCGGGTAGGGCACCAGGCGATTTATTTGTCCGGTGGCGGCGTGGCGAATGCCTCTTTTGGTCTGCCGGACCTGGGCATGACCACCATGAACGACGTGGTGGAAGATGCTCACCGTATTTGCGGCGCTACCGATTTGCCCTTGCTGGTGGATATCGATACCGGTTGGGGTGGGGCGTTCAACATTGCGCGTACCGTCAAGGAAATGCAGCGTGCGGGGGTGGCAGCGGTACATCTGGAAGACCAGGTGGCCCAGAAGCGCTGCGGGCATCGCCCCAACAAGGCGATTGTCTCCCAGCAGGAAATGGTCGATCGCATCAAAGCCGCCTCGGATGCCAAGCTCGACCCGGATTTTTACCTGATTGCGCGCACCGATGCGTTCCAGAAAGAGGGTCTGGACGCGGCCATCAAGCGTGCCAATGCCTGTATCGAAGCAGGTGCTGACGCCATCTTCGCCGAAGCGGTGCATACCCTGGATGACTACCGGGCGTTTTGCGAGCGGGTCAACGCGCCGATTCTTGCCAATATTACCGAGTTCGGCGCCACGCCGCTGTTCACCCAGCAGGCGCTGGGGGAGGTGGGTTGCCGGATGGTGCTGTATCCGCTATCCGCTTTCCGTGCCATGAATGCCGCCGCGCTTAACGTTTATCAAAGCATCCTGGATAACGGCCACCAGAAAGACGTGCTGGACACCATGCAGACCCGCGATGAGCTTTATGACTTCTTGAACTACCACGACTTCGAGCAAAAGCTCGACGCGCTATTTGCCGAGCAGAAAGACGCTGAATAATTTACAACCGATAAAAGACACGCTAGCAGGAGACATGACATGGCGGATAAACCACAAAACAGTGCGGGACTTCGTGGCCAGAGCGCAGGCTCCACCGCGCTGTGTACCGTGGGTAAAACCGGATCAGGGCTAACCTACCGCGGCTTTGATATCAAGGAACTGGCCGAAAAAGCCAAGTTCGAAGAAGTCGCCTACCTGCTGTTGAAGGGCAAGCTGCCCAACCAGGCCGAGCTGGATGACTACATCGCCAAGTTGAAAAGCCTGCGCGGTTTGCCAAGCGCCTTGAAAAATGTGCTGGAGGAGATTCCCAAAGACGCTCACCCCATGGATGTGATGCGTACGGGGACATCCATGCTGGGTAACCTGGAAACCGAAGAAAGCTTTGAAGAGCAGGACGACGTGGCCGATCGTCTACTGGCCGTGCTGCCGTCGATCATCTGCTACTGGTACCGCTACAGCCACGATGGCGTGCGCATCAATACCGAAACCGACGATGCCTCGGTGGGCGGTCACTTTCTGCATATGCTGCGCGGCGAACCGGCTTCCGAATTGCACGCCCGGGTGATGAACGTCTCGCTGATTTTGTACGCCGAGCACGAGTTCAACGCCTCGACGTTTACCGCCCGGGTGTGCGCCTCGACGCTTTCGGACATGCACTCGTGCGTCACCGGGGCGATTGGCTCGCTGCGTGGGCCGCTGCACGGTGGCGCCAACGAAGCGGCGATGGCGATGATCGAGAACTGGTCATCCCCGGAAGAAGCCGAACGCGAGATGCTCGGCATGCTGGCGCGCAAAGAAAAAATCATGGGCTTCGGCCATGCCATTTATCGCGAGTCCGACCCGCGCAACGCGATCATCAAGCACTGGTCGAAAAAGCTCGCCGACGACGTGGGTGACACGGTGTTGTATCCCGTCTCGGTGCGCTGCGAGGAGGTCATGTGGCGGGAGAAGAAGCTGTTCTGCAACGCCGACTTCTTCCACGCCAGCGCCTACCACTTCATGGGCATCCCCACCAAGCTGTTTACGCCGATTTTTGTGATGTCCCGGCTTACCGGCTGGGCCGCCCATGTGTTCGAACAGCGTGAAAATAACCGCATTATTCGCCCCAGCGCCGACTATACAGGCCCTGAAAAGAGCGAATGGGTGCCCATCGAAGCGCGCGACTAAGTGAGGCGACCATGAATACTGACTATCGCAAGCCGCTGCCGGGCGTGACGCTGGACGGAGTGGCAATGGATTTTTTCGACGCGCACCAAGCCGTGGAGGATATCCAGCCTGGCGCTTACGCAACGCTACCCTTTACCTCGCGGGTATTGGCGGAACAGCTGGTGCGCCGTTGCGACCCGGCGTTGCTTACCGACGCTCTCAAGCAGCTGATTGAGCGCAAGCGCGACCTGGACTTTCCCTGGTACCCGGCGCGGGTCGTTTGCCACGATATTCTCGGCCAGACCGCGCTGGTCGACCTGGCGGGCCTGCGCGATGCCATTGCCGATAAAGGCGGTGACCCGGCGAAGGTCAACCCGGTGGTGCCGACGCAGTTGATCGTCGACCACTCGTTGGCCGTTGAGCACGCTGGCTTTGAAAAAGATGCTTTCGAGAAAAACCGCCAGGTGGAAGACCGGCGCAACGACGACCGTTTTCACTTCATCAACTGGACGAAAGTGGCCTTCGAGAACGTCGATGTCATCCCGCCGGGCAACGGCATCATGCACCAGATCAACCTGGAGAAGATGTCGCCCGTGGTGCAAGTCCAGCAAGGCGTGGCCTTTCCCGATACCTGTGTGGGCACCGACAGCCATACGCCGATGACCGATGCGCTGGGCGTGATTTCCGTCGGGGTGGGTGGGCTTGAGGCGGAGAGCGTCATGCTCGGCCGCGCCTCAATGATGCGTTTGCCGGATATCGTCGGCGTGGAACTTACCGGTAAGCTTCAGCCCGGCGTGACCGGCACCGATATGGTGCTGGCGATTACCGAGTTTCTGCGCAGCGAGCGCGTGGTCGGCGCCTACCTGGAGTTTTACGGTGAAGGTGCCGATGCGTTGACCGTGGGTGACCGGGCCACCATTTCCAACATGACGCCCGAGTACGGCGCCACAGCCGCCATGTTTTACATCGACAGCCAGACCATCGACTACCTCAAGCTCACCGGGCGTGAGGACGAGCAGGTGGCACTGGTCGAGGCCTACGCCAGGCATACCGGTCTCTGGGCCGACAGCTTGAAAAGCGCCGAATATGAGCGGGTGCTGCGCTTTGACTTATCCAGCGTGACGCGCACCTTGGCGGGGCCTTCCAACCCCCATGCCCATCTGCCGACCTCCGAGCTTGCCAGGAGCGGCATCGCGGGGAATATGGATAAAGCCCGCGCTGAAGAAGAGGCGGGCCGAATGCCGGACGGCGCGGTGATCATCGCGGCAATCACCAGCTGCACCAATACCTCCAACCCGCGCAACATGGTGGCGGCGGGCCTGATCGCCCGCAATGCCAACAAGCTCGGTCTGACCCGCAAGCCCTGGGTCAAGTCGTCGCTGGCACCAGGCTCGAAAACCGTCAAGATGTACCTGGAAGAAGCCGGTTTGATGAGCGAGCTGGAAGACCTGGGCTTTGGTGTGGTGGCCTATGCGTGCACTACCTGCAACGGCATGTCCGGTGCACTGGACCCGAAGATTCAGGAAGAGATTATTGACCGGGATCTTTACGCCACGGCCGTCCTGTCCGGTAACCGCAACTTTGACGGACGTATTCACCCTCACGCCAAGCAGGCCTTTCTGGCCTCGCCTCCGCTGGTGGTGGCTTACGCCATCGCGGGTACGATCCGCTTTGATATCGAAAAGGATATTCTGGGACACGATGCCCAGGGCAACCCGGTCACCCTCAAGGATATCTGGCCCGACGACAGCGAGATCGACGCCATTGTGAAATCGTCGGTAAAACCCGAGCAGTTTCGCGATACCTATATCCCGATGTTTGACCTGCAGAAGAGCGCGCGCACCCAGGTCAGCCCGCTTTATGAATGGCGCCCCCAGAGTACCTATATTCGTCGTCCCCCCTATTGGGAGGGCAACATGGCCAAAGAGCGGGGCTTGAAGGGGATGCGGCCGCTCGCCATTCTGCCGGACAACATTACCACCGACCATCTGTCGCCCTCCAACGCCATTCAGTTGAACAGCGCGGCGGGTGAATATCTGGACAAGATGGGCTTGCCGGAGGAGGACTTCAATTCCTACGCGACCCACCGGGGCGATCATTTGACCGCTCAGCGTGCCACATTGGCGAATCCCAAGCTATTCAATGAAATGGTCCAAGATGAGCAGGGTAATGGGGTGCAAGGATCGCTTGCCCGGATTGAGCCAGAAGGCAAGGTGACCCGGATGTGGGAAGCCATCGAAACCTACATGGCCCGCAAGCAGCCGCTGATCATTATTGCGGGTGCCGATTACGGCCAGGGGTCTTCCCGCGACTGGGCTGCCAAGGGCGTTGCGCTGGCCGGGGTCGAAACCATTGTTGCCGAGGGGTTCGAGCGTATCCACCGCACCAACCTTATCGGTATGGGCGTAATGCCGCTGCAGTTTGAAGAGGGCACCACGCGGCGTACGCTGGCGCTGGACGGCACCGAAATTTACGACGTGGAGGGCACCCCGCAGCCGGGCGCCACGCTCACGCTGGTGATCCATCGTCAGAGTGGCAGTACCGAACGCGTGCCGGTGATTTGCCGTCTGGATACCGCCGAGGAGGTGTCGATTTATACCGCTGGCGGTGTCCTGCAGCGCTTTGCGCAGGACTTTCTCGAATCCACTGCCGCCTAGCCGGGGAGCAACGTCATGGCTCATGCGCCGCAATTCAAGATCCCCGCCACCTATATGCGTGGCGGGACCAGCAAGGGTGTGTTTTTTAAACTCGATGACTTGCCCGGTGCCGCCCGGCAGCCCGGCGAGGCGCGGGACAGGCTGTTGCTAAGAGTGATCGGCAGCCCCGACCCCTACGAGAAACAAATCGACGGTATGGGGGGAGCAACGTCCAGCACCAGTAAAACGGTGATTCTGTCGAAAAGTGAATCGCCCGAGCACGATGTGGATTACCTCTTCGGCCAGGTTGCTATCGACAAGCCGTTTGTCGACTGGAGCGGTAACTGCGGCAATCTTTCGGCGGCGGTGGGGCCCTTCGCGATTACCCATGGCCTCGTCGATCCTGAGCGGATCCCTGAAAACGGCGTGGTCGAGGTGCGTATCTGGCAGGTCAATATCCAGAAGACGATTATCTCGCGGGTGCCGGTGACCAACGGAGACGTACAGGAAACCGGCGACTTTGAGCTCGATGGGGTCACCTTTCCCGCTGCCGAGATTCCAGTGGCCTTCATGGATCCGGCCGACGGCGAAGGGGCCATTTTCCCAACCGGCAGCCTTGTCGATGACCTGGAGGTGCCGGGGGTAGGCACGCTCAAAGC
Source organism: Halomonas sp. G11 (assembly GCF_001663515.1). Taxonomy (NCBI): domain Bacteria; kingdom Pseudomonadati; phylum Pseudomonadota; class Gammaproteobacteria; order Oceanospirillales; family Halomonadaceae; genus Halomonas; species Halomonas sp. G11. The sequence continues at coordinate 14,800 of NZ_LYXG01000043.1, read as the reverse complement.
CACCCTGATCAACGCCGGTATTCCCACGGTGTTTATCAACGCCGCCGACATTGGGTATGCCGGTACCGAACTTCAAGAGGCGATCAATGGCGATAGCAAGGCACTTTCGATGTTTGAAACCATCCGCGCCCATGGTGCCGTCCGCATGGGGCTGATTAAACACCCGGATGAAGCGGCCAGCCGCCAGCACACGCCTAAAGTGGCGTTCGTCGCGCCACCGGCGGGGTATACGGCGTCGAGCGGTAAAACGATTGATGCTTGTGATATCGACCTGCTGGTGCGGGCACTCTCCATGGGTAAACTCCACCATGCCATGATGGGCACCGCCGCTGTCGCGATCGCCGCGGCGGCGGCAATTAAAGGCACCCTGGTCAACGAGGCGGCGGGAGGCGGCGAACGCGATGCGGTCACCTTCGGCCATCCCGCGGGCAGTTTGCGGGTGGGGGCTCAGGCAAGTCTGGTGGACGGACGCTGGCAAATAGACAAAGCTGTCATGAGTCGCAGCGCGCGCGTATTGATGGAAGGCAGCGTGCGCGTTCCGGGGGATACGCTGAACCAGTAGGGGGATAAGACATGCATACCGCCGACGTTAATGACCGTCCTGACTATGACCCTGAACTGCAAACACTGGCCGACTACGTTCTCAACTTTCGTGCCCCTTCCGAGGAGGCGCTGACCACGGCGCGCTACTGTTTGATGGATACGCTGGGCTGCGGGTTGCTGGCATTGCGTTTCCCGGCGTGTACCAAACACCTTGGCCCCTTGGTCGAGGGGACGACAGTACCGCATGGCGCACGCGTGCCGGGCACCTCGCTACGGCTGGATCCCGTCAAGGCAGCCTGGGACATCGGTGCCATGGTGCGCTGGCTCGATTACAACGATACCTGGCTTGCCGCTGAGTGGGGACACCCCTCTGACAACCTGGGCGCGATTCTTGCCGTTGCCGACCATCTTTCCCAGAAACGAGTGGCTGAAGGCGCTGCGCCGCTGATAATGGAGGATGTGCTGCACGCCATGGTCATGGCCCATGAAATTCAGGGCGTGCTGGCGCTGGAAAACAGTTTCAACCGTGTGGGCCTTGACCATGTGGTGCTGGTAAAAGTGGCCTCCACCGCCGTGGTCGCCAAGCTGATGGGCGCTGATCGTGAACAGTTGCTGTCGGCGCTTTCCCATGCCTGGGTAGACGGTCAGAGCCTTCGCACCTATCGTCACGCCCCCAATGCCGGTTCCCGGAAAAGCTGGGCGGCAGGCGATGCCACTTCGCGGGCCGTGCGTCTGGCGGATATCGCCATGCGCGGCGAAATGGGCATTCCCAGTGCATTGACGGCGCCGCAATGGGGGTTTTACGACATCGCCTTCAGCCATAGCAATAAAGACCTCAGTCTTAAGCCCGAAGGCGAGCGTCGACTGCGCTTCCAGCGTGAGCTGGGCTGCTACGTGATGGAAAATATTCTCTTCAAGGTGGCGTTCCCCGCTGAGTTTCATGCCCAGACCGCCTGCGAGGCGGCGGTGACGCTGCACCCGCAGGTCAAAGATCGCCTGGCGTCCATCGAGCGCATTGTGATCACGACGCACGAAGCGGCCATTCGGATCATTTCCAAAACCGGCCAACTCGCCAACCCTGCCGACCGCGACCACTGCCTGCAGTACATGGTGGCCGTCCCGCTGATGCAGGGGGCATTAACCGCTGATCACTATGAAGATGACTTTCATGCCGCGCACCCGCTGATTGATCAGCTGCGCGAAAAGATGGTGGTGGAAGAGAACCCTGATTATTCAAACGCCTACCTGGATCATGAAAAGCGCTCGATTGCCAATGCCGTACAGGTGTTTTTTGATGATGGGACGGCGACGGAAAAGGTCGTTGTGGAATACCCGCTGGGGCATCGGCGGCGTCGCGACGAAGGCATGCCGCTGTTACTCGAGAAGTTTCAGCGCCACCTTGCCACGCGGTTTCCCGGGCATCGCTGCGAGCAGATTATCCAGGCCTGCGAAGACCATGCATCGCTTGCGTCCATGCCGGTTAACCGCTTTATGACGCTATGGGAAATGACGCCGTAAACGACGAATCGCCCGATTCCCTGGCGCAATCGGGCGATGGTTAGCGGTGTCATCTTAGTCTTCAACGGCTACCTGATCGCGCATGCGGTCAACTGTTGCCGGTCCAATACCGCTGACGCGGGTCAGGTCATCGACATTTTCGAAGTCGCCGTTTGCCTCACGCTCTTCGATGATGGCTTCGGCTCGGCTGGGGCCGATACCCGGCAGCTCATCGAGTAATTCGGGATCGGCGCTGTTGACGTTGATCGGCGCAATGTCCTGAGCCAAGCCGGTGCTGGCAACCCCAATGCCGATGCTGAAGAGTAACGCGGCGAATAATCCTTTCAATGATAGCTTCATCGTAAGCCCCTTTATGGCGGTTTCAGTTCTAGTGGTGGTTATAAGTCCCATCGTTAACGGGGAAGCCCCGCTCTTTCACCATAAACGGATGCCAGAAAGATGCTGTCGGAAATTAGCCATACGTTATGTAAGATTTTTGCTATACACGCATGGCAAAAGGCTTACATAGCAAGCCGAAGGGACTGATATAATGCGCCGAAACACCTGGGGAGCTTGGTATGGCTGTCACTGAATCACCGCTGATTATCGCACTCGATTACCCTTCGCTGGACGCGGCGCTATGCATGGCCGACCAGTTGGATCCGTCCCGGTGTCGGGTCAAGGTCGGTAAAGAGCTATTCACCCGCAGCGGCCCGGCCGTGCTGGAAGCATTGCACGGGCGTGGCTTTGAGGTATTTCTGGACCTTAAATTCCATGACATTCCCAATACGGTGGCCAGCGCAGTAGAAGCGGCAGCAGAGCAGGGTGTCTGGATGGTCAACCTGCATGCCAGCGGCGGTCGGGCAATGATGGAAGCTGCCGCAACGCGTCTGGCGCAACAGCGTCTCGCCACCCATCTGATCGCGGTGACGGTGCTGACCAGCATGCAGGCCAGCGACCTTGAGGATGTCGGCGTGTCTTCATCGGTTAGTGACCAGGTGACGCGGCTGGCTCAGCTCGCCAGGCAAAGTGGCTTGCATGGTGTCGTGTGTTCGGCTCAGGAAGCGACGCAACTGGCGTCGCTATATGGTGACGAGTTCTTGAAAGTGACGCCAGGCATTCGACCTGCCTTCGCTGCGGCCAATGACCAGCAGCGGATCATGACGCCCAGGGACGCGATACAAGCGGGAAGCACGCACCTGGTTGTGGGGCGGCCGGTTACCCAGGCAGAACATCCCATGGACGCGCTGAAGGCTATCGAGCAAGAGTTGGTATAGAGAGCCGTTATTCGCCCTCGACGCCGATAATCGGTTTGATTGTGCCCCAGTAACGGCAAGTGGGGCACTGCCATTGCAAGGCATCGCTGGTAAAGCCGCAGCGTTGGCAGCGGTGGCGGGGGCGATCCTTCAGCAGGGCTTCGGTGTGATGCTTGAGCAGAACCAGCCGCGTGTCAGGTGCGTCTCTACCCTGCAGGCGCTGGCTCTCGATATATAGATCAACTAGATAGTTGAGTCCCCGCAAGCTGGGGGCCTGGCTGAGTAGTTCGCCGGTAACGCCAATCGCGGCATCGACCCCATCCCGATGATGGATCAGTTCTCCCAGTTCGATGATTAAGCTGGTGTAGGGCACGATGGTAATCAGCTGGCGGAGGTGGGTTTCCAGTCCCACCTCATCGTTATTGCGCAGGTAGGCGCGCTTTAACGCCGGCAGCATGGTTGGAAGATGGGCGCTGTCCTGATCAAGAATGCGCGTCAAGTAGCCGATTGCCTGCGGATAATGGGCATTTTCCATTTCAAGCCCGGCAAGCAACAGGTTGGCGCGGACGCACTGGGAGTCAAGCTGCAGGGCTTTTTTCAAATGGCGTTTGGCAAGCGCACGGCTGGCATTGGCGGTCTCTATCTCGGCCAGTTCGCACTGCCAGTGGGCCGCTGCACGGCGGATGTTGGGTTGCTGTTTAACCAACGGAGCGGCGGTGTCCAAGGCGCCTTGCCAGTCTTTTTCGCGCTCTAACAGATCGATCAGTAGCCGCTTGGCAGGGTAGCGCAACTCACTGTCGTGGTCCTGATCGAGCAGCGTTCTGAGCAGCCGCTGTGCCCGGTCATGGACACCCAGCGCCACAAAGTCGCGCGCGAGCTCCAGTTGAACTTTCGCGTTTGTGGCATCGGAAAGTGCCGGGCGCGCCAGAAGATTCTGGTGAATGCTGACCGCTTTGTCGGCTTCGCCCCGCGAGCGAAATAAACGACCCAGCGTAATGTGGGTCTCAACCGTATCGCTATTGACATCCAGGGCATTGATAAAGGTATTGATGGCCTCATCAGGCTGCTCGTTGAGCAGATAGTTGAGCCCGACAAAGTAATCCCGGGAGAGACCACTGTGGGAAGAACCCGAGCGCTCGCGTGACCGTCGGGACGCCTGGCGAAACCCGAGCCCGTAGCCAATCGCAATAGCGACGAATAAAACGCCCAGCAGCGGTATGTCCAGCATTTAAGCCAGTTCCTTAAACTCCTGCGTGCGTAGCTGGTCGAGTTCCTTGCTTTGTTGTTTGTTCTGCCGTTCGCTACGTGCCAACCTGGCTTTGAGGCGAATATACACGCCAAGCATGGCCAGCATGCCCATCAGTACGCCAAACGTTAACGTTGCCAATAGCCAGACGGATAATGAGACGGCGGGTAGCTCCAGCCAAATCAGGTTCAGCGCAATGGCTTGCTGGTTATTGACTGCAAACAAAATGCCCACCAGCAGTACGACCAGCAAAATGATGGCCAGAATCAGCCCTTTTATCCAACGCATGAGAAGTTCCTAGTCAGTAGCTTTCACGGTAGTGCCATTGTGTACGAGTCGCTGCCCGACGTCATCCCAAAGACGGCATGAATCCGCTTTTAATGCCTGGCAAACGGCAATGATGCCTTGCTATGTCAATACCCCAATGCACGGCTCGCATCGACCTGTTCGCGTAGTTCCTTGCCCGGCTTGAAATGGGGAACGTGCTTCCCGTCAAGCTCGACAGGTTCGCCGGTTTTCGGGTTACGACCGGTGCGTGGCTCGCGGTAATGAAGTGAAAAACTCCCAAAACCACGAATTTCCACCCGCCCACCATTCGCCAGTGCGTCGGTCATGTCGTCAAGAATAATCCGAACGGCGGTCTCAACTTCTTTGGTCGACAGCTCGGGCTGGTGCATGGCAATTTGTTCGATTAATTCAGATTTGGTCATTGGTTGGCTCCCTGCAGACGTTTAAGGTCGAACAATACGGCCTTTCTGTCACCTCATTCAGCATACTGCGCAATCGGAGATAAAACAATTTAGATAAAACAAGGTACTACAATCAATATCAGCATAGGCCAAGCGCGGCCCTGGCGCGACCCTGTGGCTTAGGTATACTGACCCCACATTCCATTTTTCCCAAGAGAGGCCAACGTTGAGCGACGACACATCCCCAGCCGCTATCGCCCGCAAGCGGCTTTACTGGCACTCACGTCGAGGTATGTGGGAGCTGGATTTACTGTTGATCCCCTTTTTGGAACAGCGTTACGACCAACTGGAGGAGGGTGATCAGCGTGCCTTTCAGCAACTGATTGATGAAGAAGACCAGGATCTGTTTGTCTGGCTGATGCGCCGGGAATGGCCGGGCGATCCCGTCCTGCGCCATATCGTGAAGATGATCGTCGAGCATGCCGAAAGCACCGATAATTCTGCCTATCGCACGCTCTAGGCTATGGGTTGGGCTACACAGCACCCTGCTGATTGGGCTTGCATTAATGTGCCAGGCGATCGTGGGGTGGCTGATGGCCGCTGCGGTGGTATTAGTGGGGGGTGGGTGCTTATGGCGCAGCACTCATTGCCTGCCCCATGGCACGCTTTATCTCCTGCCCCGCGCGCAAGGGCCTCTTGGCCGCTGGTTGCTGCCGCAAGGCGAGCTTGACGCATCATTGGCTGTCAGTTGTGACTACCTGACGCCCTGGCTGGTGGGCCTGAAGGTGGGGCAGCAGCGCGTCTGGCTATGGCCCGATAGCGTTCCTCGGGAGGCGCACCGGGCAGTGCGCCGCCTATTTCACTCTCCCGGTCGTTAAACGCGACAGCTAACCCTTGGGTAGGTGCTCGAGGGTGAGGCGGGACGGTTGGCTATGTTCAGCGTGCCCGGGCCAGTCCGTTGTGAAGTGCAAGCCTCTCGATTCATGGCGTTGCTGTGCCGCGGTGACCGTTAGCCGTGCAAGGTTGACCAACTGCTGCAAACGCTGTGCCTCGACCGTCATCTGGCCAGTGCTTAGCTCGCCGAGTGCCGTGGCTATCTCGTTGAGATCCTTGCTGGCGGCGGCAAGGCCAGCATTACTTCTCACAATGGCGACGTGCTGGCTCATGGTGGCACGTAGCTGTTTACGCAATGCGGCGATCTGGGTATCGATAAACGCATCGGCGCCGAGAAGCGACGGCAGCCTCACGTCGTATTGCCTGGCGGCAGAGGCGGTGTTTTGAAGGGCGTGGGCGCAACTCCGGGCAAACACCAGGCACTCCAGCAGTGAGTTGCTGGCCATGCGGTTGGCGCCGTGCAGCCCGGTGCAGGCTGTTTCGCCGATGGCGAACAGCCCCGGCACGCCAGTAGCCCCGGTGAGGTCGGTGGCCACGCCGCCGCAGCTGTAATGCGCGGCGGGAACCACGGGGATGGGTTGTTGGGTGATGTCGATCCCCCGCGATGCGCAGTGCGTCTTGATCGTCGGGAAGTGGTGCTGGATAGCGTCTACCCCCAAATGGCGTATATCCAGCCATACATGGGGGAGTGCCTGAGCCTGTATCTCGGCGTCGATGGCGCGCGCCACAACATCGCGAGGGGCAAGCTCGGCTCTGGCGTCCACGGTCGGCATAAAGCGCTTGCCGGCCGAATTGAGCAGGTGGCCGCCTTCGCCACGCACGGCTTCGCTAATCAGAAAGGCCGGGCCGTCCGGGTCGTACAGGCAGGTGGGATGAAACTGTTGAAACTCCAGGTTCATCAGAGTGGCTCCCAGCTCAGCGGCCATGATCATGCCTTCACCGCTGCTGGGGGCGGGGGTGGTGGTGTGCTGGTAGAGGCCGCTGGCGCCCCCGGTGGCAAGTACCGTGTTCGGTGCGGTCAGGGCGTGCCACCCTTGGTGCTCGTCAAGCGCATAAGCGCCGATACATGCCCCTTGGGTGTCTTGTAGCAGTCCCACCACGCTCAGGTGATGGTGCTGCTGGATATTGGCATGTGCCTTGACTCGTTGCAGCAGGGTATCGACCACGGCGCGCCCGGTCGCATCGTCAGCGTGAATGATGCGTCGTGCGTTGTGCCCGCCTTCGCGGGTCAAGTGAAAGGGGTAGCGCGCACCGGAGGAATGATCGGGCGTAAAAGGGACGCCGATGTCGATGAGCCACTCGATGGCTGCCGGGCCGTGCTCAACCGTGAAGCGAACGGCCTGCTCGTCACAAAGACCGTCCCCGGCAATCAGGGTGTCATTGACGTGGGCATCCACATGATCGTCGGGTGAAAGCACCGCGGCAATACCGCCTTGTGCCCAGCGGCTGGCGCCCTTGTCGTCCTGAGCCGGGCGTATCAACGCAACGCGGTGCGTTTCAGCAAGGGTCAAGGCAAGGGTTAAACCGGCAACGCCGCCACCGATGATCAATATCTCTGAGGTGGGCGTCGTCATGGGGTACTCCTTAGCGGGCTTGACCTGGGCTTTGCGTCAACGTGATCAGCAATGACTGATAGCGTTTGGGGTGGCGGCAGGTATCATAGCGCGGTGTCAGGCAGATGGCGATAACGCAGGTACTGGATTTTCCAGCGCGGCCAATTACAGCCAAATCAGGACGTTGACAAGAGGAAGCACTTGAGGGATTTCAGGGTGGTGCCCGGAGCCGGACTTGAACCGGCACGGGGTTGCCCCCGAGAGATTTTAAGTCTCTTGCGTCTACCAATTTCGCCATCCGGGCAGCGCAGCGATGGGAATCGGTGCACCAGAAAGATGGAGGCTGGAGTCGGAATCGAACCGGCGTACACGGAGTTGCAGTCCGCTGCATAACCACTCTGCCATCCAGCCTCGGTGAGTCGTTGGAGCGGGAAAGGAGATTCGAACTCCCGACCCTCGCCTTGGCAAGGCGATGCTCTACCACTGAGCTATTCCCGCTCGACTCGAGGGCGAATTATACGCAACGCGTTTAGCTTGTCAATCAAACATTTCCGCTACCGGTTCGCGTTGAGACCTACATTGAGCGACTGAGATGAGGCCAGGCGGATTTCAGATACTGGATCATCGACCAGAGCGTCAACATGGCGGCGACGTAAAGAATAAGCACGCCGACCTGCGCCAGCGGATGCGCGGGAGGGAAGGCAAGCAGCACCAGTATGGCGACCATCTGCAGGGTGGTTTTCAGCTTGCCTACCCAGGATACGGCGACCATGCCACGCTTGCCCATTTCCGCCATCCATTCGCGTAGCGCTGAAATGACAATTTCGCGCCCGATGATGACCAGTGCGGGGAGCGTAAGTAGCGCCGTATCAAAACGCTCGATCAGCAGTGCCAGGGCAACGGCGACCATCAGCTTATCGGCGACAGGGTCAAGAAATGCCCCGAACGGCGTGGACTGGTTCCAGCGGCGCGCCAGGTAGCCGTCAAGCCAGTCGGTGACGGACGCCAGGGCGAACATCCCGGCGGCGATGGGCATGCTCCAGCTGAAAGGCAGGTAAAACAGCACCACCAGCAGGGGAATAAACGCGATTCTTGCGAGCGTGAGTATGTTGGGTATATTCATCGCGGAGAGCGATCCTTGCCGTGGAGTCATGAAAACAAAGGTGTCCGTCGCTATTCTATCTGCCTTGGCCTGAGGCATCCATGTCCACGATGCGTTTTATCCGTGGAGTGCGCGATAAATACTCTCGGCCAGCGCTTCGCTGATGCCGGGAACACGGGCGAGTTCGGCGCGGCTGGCTTTTTGCACCCCTTGTAAACCACCAAAAAAACGCAGTAGTTCACGGCGCCGTTTAGGTCCGACCTTGGGGATATCCTGCAGTGTCGACGTGCGACGTGTTTTATCGCGCTGAGCGCGGTGGCCCGCAATGGCAAAGCGATGCGATTCGTCGCGAATGTGCTGAATAAGGTGCAATGCCGGGGATGCGGGGTCTAACGGTAATGGGTGGTCAGGCGTATCCAGAAAAACGCTTTCCAGGCCCGCTTTTCGCGTGGTGCCTTTCGCCACGCCCACCAGAGTGATCGAGCTGATGTCCAGCGTACCCAATACCTCGCGCGCCATGTTCAACTGCCCTTTACCACCGTCGACGATTAAAATATCCGGCGCTATGCCTTCGCCATTTTTGATCCGCTTGAGACGCCGAGTTAACGCCTGTTGCATGGCCGCATAATCGTCGCCCGCCGCCACGCCTTCTATACGGAAATGGCGGTAATCGCTCTTGCGAGGCCCTTGCTGGTCAAACACCACGCACGAGGCCACGGTGGCTTCACCGTGGCTGTGGCTGATGTCGAAGCATTCCAGTCGTTGAGGTGTTTCCTCAAGCCCGAGTGCCTGTTGCAGGGCGCTAAAACGCTCACTCAGTTGGCTCTGGTTGGCGAGCTGGGAAGCGAGTTGCTGCTCGGCGTTGGTCATGGCCAGATGTTGCCATTGGGCGCGGTGGCCACGCACCTGGCTGGTGACCCGGATGCGTTTTCCAGCGTGCTGGGAGAGTGCATCCGACAATAACTGAGCATCTTCAAGCGGATGGCTGGTGATCACCTCGCTGGGGATATTATGCGGCTGGCCCAGGTAGTACTGGCTCACCACCTCGGTCAACAGCATCTCCGGGGACAGGTCGAGATCGTTTTTGGGCATGTGATGGCGGGCACCAAGCAAACGGCCATCGCGCACGCTCAGTACCGAAATACCCAGGGCGCCCGGGCGCTGGGCCAGGGCAAAAATATCGGCATTGCCGCTTTCGGTGTCGACAAACTGGCGCTGCTGGAGCTGACGCAATTGCTGTATCTGGTCGCGAAAGCGCGCGGCTTCTTCAAAATCCAGTGCCTGGCTTGCCGCTTCCATCGAGGCGGTCAGCTCCTGGGTGACATGTTCGCTTTTACCTTCCAGGCACATCACGGCGTGTTCAACGTCCCGCTGGTAATCTTCGGCCGAGATGTAGTCCACGCAGGGGGCGCTGCAGCGCTGGATCTGATACTGCAAGCACGGGCGCGACCGGTGCGCGAAGACGCTATCTTCGCAGTTACGGATGCGGAAAATCTTTTGCATCAGGGCAAGGCTTTCCCTGACGGCGCCACTGCTGGGGTAAGGCCCAAGGTAGCGTCCATCGCCACGCCGTTGGCGCGCACGCTTGTATTCAAGCGCAGGGTAGGGGTGGCGGTCACTGACAAAGATGAATGGGTACGATTTATCGTCACGCAGCAGTATGTTGTACGGAGGCCGCAGTTCCTTGATCAGCGTCTGTTCGAGCAACAGGGCTTCGGTTTCGCTGCGTGTGACGGTGACCTGGACATCCGCAATACGCCCTACCATGGCCTGGGTTTTGGCGTTGAGCTGGCCGCGGAAGTAGCTGGCCAGGCGAGCGTTCAGGCGCTTCGCCTTGCCGACATAAAGGGTGTTGCCCTCTGTGTCGAGCATCCGGTAAACCCCGGGAGATGTGCTTACCGTGCTTAAAAACTTTTTCGCATCAAAGGTCATAGTGTCTTTTGACAGTTTATCGCGAACCGCGTTGCTGCCTTTATTGCCGCACAATGGTCGGGGAGATTAACCTTCTGCCTGATCAAACCCTTCGACCAGATTATGGCGTAGCGCAAGGTGGGTTAGCTCCACATCGGTTGCCACCTCAAGCTTTTCAAACAGCCGGTAGCGGTAGGTGTTGACTGTTTTAGGGCTTAGATGGAGACGGTCGGAAATGTCCTGAACCCGCTGGCAGTTGACAATCATCAGCGCTATTTGCAGCTCGCGGTGCGACAGGTGGGCGAATGGGCTGTCTTCGGTATGGAAGTGTAACATGGCGAGGCGCTGGGCAATCTCTTGGCTGAGATAGCGTCGACCATGAAAGACGTCACGAATGGCGCTAACCATTTCAGTGGCGTTGGTGCCCTTGCTCAAGAAGCCGGAAGCGCCCGCTTCCAGCATGCGCCGGGCGACGTTATCCTCTAAATGTCCAGTAAGAATCAAGACCTTGATATCTTTCATCCCACGATGAATACGGCGTGTGGCTTCCAGGCCGCCGATCCCCGGCATGCGGATATCCATCAGCACAATGTCGGGTCTCAACTGGCGGCACTTGGAAACGGCGCTTTCACCGTCATCTGCCTCACCAACGATATGAATATCGGTTTCATCGTTCAGTAGGTGGGCAATACTTGTTCTCACCAAGTGGTGATCATCGGCGATTAAAACGTTGATCAAAGGACAAGCTCCTGCATTGAGAGGGCACATCTTGCATGCGGTGGATTCCAGAAGCTGGGTCGGTGTCGCTTTCGCCCATCAGCCGCAGAACAAGCAGGCTAACTCGACGATGTGACCCTGTACGCCCTATAGAGTGCCACAGCTGTCAGCAAAGGAGAATTAGTAAACGGTGAAATGCGTAAAACCTTGACCAACGACAGCTGGCATCGTAGTATGCGCCTCGCTGTTGCAACGACAGCCTGTGGGGCCTTAGCTCAGCTGGGAGAGCGCAACACTGGCAGTGTTGAGGTCAGCGGTTCGATCCCGCTAGGCTCCACCATTAATGTTCTAAAAACGCCCCATCGGTTTAGCGATGGGGCGTTTTTTTTGCGGCCTGTCCCAGGATGACAATTACCGAGCTGCTAAGAACTTACCTTGCCGAGTAGCAGGAACTCGATCAGCGCCTTCTGGGCGTGGAGGCGGTTACCTGCTTCCTGCCAAACCACGGCGCGCGGGTCGTCCAGTAAGGTGTGGCTGATTTCCTCGCCGCGATGAGCGGGCAGGCAGTGTAGAAACAGGGCGTCAGGCCTGGCTTTATCAAGTAACGCCTCGGTGACCTGAAACCCTGCGAAATCCGCCTCGCGCTTGGCCTGTTCCTCTTCCTGGCCCATGGAGGCCCAGACATCCGTGGTGATCAGGTCGGCACCCTCGGCGGCGGCTTGCGGGTCGTGCAGGAGCGTCACCTGGTCGCCAGCGGCCGCCATGATGTCGGCGCGTGGTTCATACCCCTTGGGGCAGCAAATCCGCAGGTGGAAGTCGAACTGACGTGCGGCGTTGATCCAGGAATGGCACATGTTATTGCCATCGCCAATCCATACCGCCGTTCGTCCCTTGACACTGCCGCGGAGCTCGGTCCAGGTCATGATATCCGCAAGCAACTGGCAGGGGTGATAGTCATCGCTTAGCGCGTTGATGACCGGTACGCTGCTGGCGCTGGCGTAGGTTTCAAGGCCGGCGTGGGAAAAGGTACGAATCATCACGGCATCGACCATCTCGGCCAGCACGCGGGCGGTGTCCTCGATGGGTTCGCCGCGTCCCAGTTGGGTGTCACGGGGAGAGAGAAACAGGGCGTGGCCGCCGAATTGCGCCATGGCGGTTTCGAACGAAACGCGTGTACGCGTTGACGATTTCTCGAAAATCATCGCCAGCGTGCGGTTTGGCAACGGCGTATAGCGTGGCCCCTGTGCCTTCAAGTTGCTCTTGACAGTGATGGCGCGCTGAATCAAATAGTTCAGTTCGTCGGGCGTTAAGTCCAGTAACGTCAGAAAATGGCGTGTCGCCATGAAGGTAGTCTCCGCGCAAAAACCCTATCCTAGCGATGCCCTGGGGGATGCGCAACGTGGTTGGCACGCGTAGAATGGCAAGTACCGCATAAGGTTGAGTAGTATGCTCGGGTATTAAAACGCCATGCCTCAAGCATGCTGCATTATCTATCGATCGCCTTGAGGTCGCCCGGCGGTGCGCCGCCGAATCGACCATCGAGGCCCATCTCTATAGGAGACTGTATGAGCACCACAGCCGACAATATTCAGCGTCAAATCAGTGAAAACCCGATCCTGATTTACATGAAAGGCACGCCACAGTTGCCGCAATGCGGCTTCTCGGCGCAAACCGTTCAGGCACTGATGAGCTGCGGCGAGCGCTTCGCGTTTGTCAACGTGCTGGATAATCCAGACATTCGTGCCGAGCTGCCGAAAATTGCCAACTGGCCGACATTTCCCCAGCTATGGGTCGAAGGTGAGCTGGTCGGCGGCTGCGATATCGTGATCGAGATGCACCAGAACGGCGAGCTGGAAACGCTGGTTAAAGCGGCAGGGCAGCGCGCCGCTGCCAATGAAAGCGGTGATAATGCCTGAGGGGTTTGCCTGGCCCGTTGGGTAGACGGTTGGCGGGTCGTGGCGCAGTCGCTAGAATAACCTTTTGTCTTGGCTCTGAAGCCACACCGCCCAAGGATGTCATGCTCAATGAGCTATCAGGTTCTGGCCCGTAAATGGCGGCCGCGTACTTTTCACGAGCTTGTGGGCCAAGCCCATGTGCAGCGCGCCCTGGTCAATGCGCTTGACCAGGGTCGTCTGCACCATGCGTACCTGTTTACCGGCACGCGGGGCGTGGGCAAGACCACGCTCGCACGAATACTGGCCAAGTGCCTGAACTGCACCGCCAATGGTCGCGGCGACGAGGGGGTTACCTCAACCCCTTGTGGGCAGTGCGATAGCTGCCAGGCCATAGACGAAGGGCGTTTTGTCGACTTGATCGAAGTGGACGCCGCTTCGCGCACCAAGGTCGAAGACACCCGTGAACTGCTCGACAACGTTCAATACGCCCCGACCCAAGGGCGCTATAAGGTGTACCTCATCGATGAGGTGCACATGCTCTCCACAAGCAGCTTTAACGCGCTGTTGAAGACACTTGAAGAGCCTCCCCCTCACGTCAAGTTCCTGCTGGCGACCACCGATCCGCAAAAGCTTCCCGCGACGGTGCTCTCGCGCTGCCTGCAATTCACCCTCAAGCACATGCCGCCGGAACGCGTGGTGACGCACCTGACGCACATACTGAACAGTGAAGGCGTCGCGTTTGACGAAAGCGCGCTTTGGCTGTTGGGTAAAGCGGCTGAAGGCTCCATGCGCGATGCCATGAGCCTGACTGACCAGGCGATTGCCTTTGGTCAGGGCGCCGTCAGGCATGCGGATGTGGCGGCGATGCTGGGCACCCTGGATCACCGCCACGTGATTGCGCTGATAGAGGCGTTGGCGGAGGTTAACGTTGCCCGCTTGCTGTCGGAAATCGGTCAGCTAGCCGAGCAGAGCCCTGACTTTGCCGCAGTGCTGGATGATGTGACCGGGGTATTGCACCGCTTGGCAGTGGCGCAGATGGTGCCCGACGCCGTGGATAACAGCCACGGCGACCGCGATATTATCCTGCAATTGGCATCGCGTTTCAGTGCCGAGGATATTCAGCTGTACTATCAAATCGGTATCCAGGGGCGTGGTGATATGCAACACGCCCCCGATTTGCGCAGTGCGCTGGAAATGACCCTGCTGAGAATGCTGGCGTTCCGCCCCCAGGGCGTGCCCAAGCCGCCGACAACCAAGCTGCCGCTTCAGCCTGAAGCGCCTGTGGCACCCGAAGCGCCTGAAGAGGCACCTGTCACCGAGCGGCCAGAAGCAACGCCAGAAGATTCGCCGCCGCCTCCGGCGTCGGTCAACGATGAAGAAACGTCAGCCGCGCCCCCCTGGGCGCTTGACGCGTCCCGGGATGAGCCAACGCTGACCTCAGAGCCAGAGCCAGAGCCAGAGCCAGAGCCAGAGCCAGAGCCAGAGCCAGAGCCAGAG